>JAFMSA010000374.1 GCA_017353855.1 Alphaproteobacteria bacterium | reverse complement strand
CTGGACGTCGTCGTCAACAATGCCGGCGTGTTGCGTGACCAGATCTTCCACCGAATGACGGCGGAGGACTGGCTCGCCGTTATCTCGGTTCACCTGAACGGTAGCTTCTTTGTCAGCCGAGCGGCCGCCGACCAGTATCGCAAGCAGGAAAGCGGAGCATTTGTGCACATCACGAGCACCTCCGGCCTGATCGGCAATATGGGCCAGGCCAATTACGCCTCGGCCAAGCTCGGCATCACCGCGTTGTCGAAAGCGATCGCGATCGACATGAAGCGTTTCAATGTGCGCTCGAACTGCCTGTCGCCCTGGGCGTGGAGCCGTATGACCCAGTCGATCCCGGCCCGTACCGAGGAGGAGCGGGCGCGGGTCATGAAACTGCAGCAGATGACCCCCGACAAGAATGCGCCGATGGCAGTGTTTCTGGCTTCCGAGGCGGCGCGCCACGTGACCGGCCAGGTTTTCGGCACGCGGATGAACGAGATCTATCTGTTCAGCTCCCCGAGGCCGCTCCGCAGCCTGCAGCGGGCGGGCGGCTGGACCCCCGAGACAATTGCCGAGCACGCCCTGCCGGCTCTCGAATCCTCCTTTATGCCGCTCGACCGCTCGGGCGACCTCTTTGCGTGGGACCCGGTGTGACCGGCGACCATCATGCCGAGAAGGTTTCCCTTCCTTTTGTGCCCGTAGCGCCCGGCTGCGGCAGCGCAATCCGCGCGCAGGCACCCCTCCGAAACCGTGGGCCCGGCGCCCGTCGTCGCGATCGTCGATCACGGCGGCTTCCTGATTTATTTCGGGCGGACGGACCGTATCCAGGTCCAGTTTCGCTCGGTCGAGATCGCGATTGAGAAGATTCGCTCTGCATTGAACCGGCGTTCGCGGGCCGCCGCACGCCGATCCTTGCTATCCGTGGCGCTCGAAGGCGGCGTGCCGGTCATTTCCGGCGGCAGGATCATCAGTATCGGCAGCGGCACCGCTCGGCAGGGCGGGCGGGTCGCTAAAGCCGCCGCCCGCGCGATCAAACAGCGCCGGATCAGGACTTCGGAAGCTTAAAGACCTGGCCAGGATAGATCCGTTCAGGGTTCCGGATCCGGGCGAGATTGGCCGAGTAGATGATCAGATAATGGGTGCCGGCGCCGTAAGTGCGTTTGGCGATCTCCCACAGGCTGTTGCCAGGCCGCACGGTGTAATCTTGCCCCGCAGCCAGCTGCACCGCCGCCTGCGCGAGCGGCAGCGCGACGCGTTGCACAACACGCCCGTCTTCTGCCAGCTGATCGATCCGCAGCTCGAGATGCCGGTGCCCGGGCGGGCGGGCCGACGCTGCGGTCCAAGCTCCTTGAGCGTCGGCTGTCGCCGTGGCGAACGGCTCGTTGCCCAGATATATCCGAAGCGTGGCCTTTGGCGGCGCATGCCCCGAGAGGACGACACGACCTTGCGCATCGTATTCCACGGCGTCCACTGCCAATGCGACCGCCTTCCCGGCTGGGGATGCGTCCGGGGGAGCGGACCCGGGCCGTTGCAACACCCTCGCCGCACCCGTTCCGTTACGCGGCAAGGCTACCGCCAGGGCCGCCTCATTCTGACCGGCCGTAGATGCCGTGACGGACAACGCCACCGTCTCGTTAGACCTGACCACCGCGCCGGTTTCGGCATTCGACGCTTCGAGCGAGAGGAGCCGGTCGCCGGGCCCGATCGGCTTGTCCGGGACGAGCACCCATTCTCCGCGCTCGTCGGCGGTAACCTCACCGATCACCTTGTCACCGTCGCGAATGACGACCTTGCTCCCCGGTTCGGCGCGCCCCGCAATGACCGCAGAGCCAGCAGGATCTACCTTGACGATGTCAAAGCTCGGAGGGATCGTCGCCGGCGGCTGGGGGGAAGGGCCGGGCTTGGCTGGCTCTGTCGCGACCGGCGCAGGACCCGCCGGCGCAACCGATGCGGCGTGCCGGTTCAATGCGCCGGGAATGATGCCGCGGTATTGGAAGACCACCGCGGTTATCGCGCCGAGTAGCATTACCGCGCTAGCTGAGCCGACCAGGACGTTATACCGCAACGCGCCTCGCGACTTCACTGATTTGTCCTGAAGCAAGTATATGCTTGGCAGACGGAACTTGCAATCTTCGCAATTCGGGCACGTCACGGTGTAGAACCGAACGAGGACAGATGGGGAATATCAGACGATTGTGCGTTTATTGCGGGTCGTCCGATGCGGTCGACCGGCAATACCGCGACGCGGCGAGCGAACTCGGCGCCTGCCTGGCATCGTCCGGTATCGGGCTGGTCTATGGCGGCGGACGGGTCGGTCTGATGGGGCTGCTCGCCGATGCCGCGCTGGCGGGTGGCGGAGCTGTGACGGGGATCATTCCGTTGCGGCTGCGGGATGCCGAATTGGCTCATTCCGGCATCAGCGAACTGCTCGTCGTCGACGGCATGCATGAACGCAAGCGCGTGATGGCCGAGAAGGCGGATGCCTTTGCGATTTTGCCCGGCGGCATCGGAACGCTCGACGAGACATTCGAGATCGTCAGCTGGAAGCAGCTCGGCCTCCACCGCAAGCCTATCCTGCTCGTCGATATCGCCGGCTATTGGAAGCCGTTGCTCAGAGTGTTCGACCACCTCGTCGCCGAAGGCTTCGCGCGGCCGCAGGTACCCGGCTTGCTGCAGGTCGTGCCGACCGTTGCGGCGCTGATGGCGGCTCTCGCGGTGGCGCCCCCGCCGAGTCCGGACATGCATCCGGAACTGCTCTGACCGCCGGGTTCGGCACCCGGCTTCGGCTTGCCTCGCCTCACCGCGGCCTTTATTTTCCGGCGATTGCGAAGCTTGGCCGGGTACCGCGTCCGGCCGCATGCGAGGATGGATTGATGGCAAAAATCAAGGTGGCGCAGCCGGTCGTCGAGCTCGATGGCGACGAGATGGCGCGGATCATGTGGAGCTTTATCAAGAACAAGCTGATCCTCCCTTATCTCGATATCGAGCTCAAATATTACGATCTCGGTATAGAGAAGCGGGACGCCACCGAAGACCGGATTACCGTCGAAGCCGCCGAAGCGATCAAACGCCACCACGTCGGCGTCAAATGCGCCGGGATCACTCCGGACGAGGCCCGCGTGGAGGAATTCAACCTGAAGCGTATGTACAAGTCGCCCAACGGGACATTGCGCAACATCATTGGCGGCACGATTTTCCGCGAACCCATCGTTTGCCAGAACGTGCCGCGCCTGGTGCCCAACTGGACGCAGCCGATCGTCATCGGGCGCCATGCCTACGCCGATCAGTATGCCGCGACCGATTTCGTCGTTCCCGGCGCCGGCACGCTGACGATGACGTTCACCCCCACGGGCGGCGGCGAGCCGGTGACGCGCAAGGTGTTCGACTTCCCCGACGGGGGCGTCGCGATGGGGATGTATAACCTTGACGAATCGATCAGGGGCTTCGCCCGCTCGTCCTTCAATTTCGGTCTGCAGCGCGGCTGGCCGGTCTATCTCTCGACAAAGAACACAATTCTCAAAGCCTATGACGGGCGCTTCAAGGATCTCTTTCAGGAGGTGTTCGACAAAGAGTTTGCCGCCGAATTCAAAAAGCGCGGCCTGACTTACGAGCACCGCCTGATCGACGACATGGTGGCGCTGGCGCTCAAGTGGAACGGTGGCTTTGTGTGGGCCTGCAAGAACTACGACGGCGACGTGCAGTCGGACACGCTGGCCCAGGGCTTCGGTTCGCTTGGCATGATGACTTCGGTCTTGCTGACGCCCGACGGTAAGACGGTGGAAACCGAGGCCGCGCACGGCACGGTCACCCGGCACTACCGCCAGCACCAGCAGGGCAAGGAGACCTCGACCAACCCGATTGCGTCGATCTTCGCGTGGACGCGCGGGCTGCGCTATCGCGGTATGTTCGACGACACCCCCGATGTCGTCCGCTTTGCCGATAATTTGGAGCGGGTCTGCATCGACACCGTCGAGGCGGGCGACATGACCCGGGATTTGGCGATCCTGATCCGCCACGACCATCCGTGGCTGACGACCAACCAATTCCTCGACAAACTCGACGCAAATCTACGCAAAGCAATGGCGTCGTGATGACATCGCACAACACGGGAGGCGACGATGCGGCTTAGCATCCTCGACGATTATCAGGGTGTCGCGCTCGATATGGCGGATTGGTCACCGCTCAACGGACGGGTCGATATCGTCGTCGAACGCAAACCCTTCGCCAGTGAGGATGGGGCCGCACAGGCCCTCGCCGACTCCGAAATCGTTGCGGCGATGCGCGAGCGCACGCCGTTCCCGCGCAGCCTTGTCGAACGGTTGCCCAAGCTCAAGCTGCTGATTACCACGGGAATGCGCAACGCCTCATTCGATCTGGCGGCGCTGCACGACCGCGGCGTCACGGTTTGTGGAACCGAGGGCGGCGGCCTTGATACCGCCGAATTGACCTGGGGCCTCATCCTCGGCGCGGCCCGACGGATCGCCGAGGACCACCGCTCGATGCGCGAAGGGCTGTGGCAGACACGTATCGGCAACCGCGTCGAGGGCAAGACTTTGGGCGTCCTCGGGCTCGGCCGGCTCGGCACCGCGGTGGCTCGGGTCGGCCTCGCGTTCAATATGAAGGTGATCGCGTGGAGCCCGAACCTTACCCCGGAGCGTGCCTCAGCGGCGGGGGTCGAGCGTGTCGACAAACAGACGCTGCTGCAGAGCTCAGATGTCCTGACAGTGCATATGGTGTTGAGCCCGCGCAGCCGCGGCCTCGTCGGCCGCGACGATATTGCGCTGATGAAGAAAACGGCCATTCTCGTCAACACCTCGCGCGGGCCGATTGTCGATACCGATGCCGTTATCGAAGCGCTCGAAGGCGGGCGGCTCGGCTACGCAGCCTTCGACGTTTACGACCGCGAGCCGCTGCCTGCCGATCATCGGCTGCGACGCGTGGCTAATGTACTGCTGACCCCGCATATCGGATACGTCACGGAAGAGAACTATCGCAGTTCGTACCCGCAGATCGTCGAGAATGTCGTCGCCTTTCTCGATGGCGGCCCGGTTCGCGTCATCAG
>JAFMSA010000922.1 GCA_017353855.1 Alphaproteobacteria bacterium | reverse complement strand
CCGAAATCGGGCAGTCCACAATGGTGACGCCGCGCGCCGCCATCACCTGCTCGATCTCTTTCACGAACGGCACGCCGACCGTGCAGGTATTGACCAACAGCTTCAGCGCGCCGCCATGGACGAGGCCCTTCGGCCCCAGCGCCGCCTCACGAAAAGCTGCCAGCGTCGGAAGCGAGATAAAGACGATCTCGCAGCGCTCGGCCAGCTCGTGCGGTGAGGTGGCTCGCCTTGCCTGGCGTTCGAGCAGCGGCTGCATCGCCGCTTCGCTAATGTCGCAGATCGTTAAAGTGTGACCGGCGTCGAGCAGCTTGTGGGCCATCGGCTGACCCATGTTGCCGACGCCGAGATATCCTGCTTCCATTATGGGCCCTCCTTTGCCGCTTCCCGGGCCGCCAGTTCGCGGGCCGGGCGGAGGAATTCGGGGTTGAAGACCTTGGCCGCCATCACATAACAGCGGCGGATCAGGCGGACCTCGTCAAGGCCATAATCGGCGATCGCGCGGTGCAGCGTGCCGAGATGGTCCCAGATTAGCAGATCGTTTTCGGTCCAGACATCGGTCCAGCGGAATTGCGGCCGCGGCTGGTGCGCGAACAGGTTCGAGCATCTCCGCCGCACGGTAGCCGCGGTCAAAGCGGCCAAGCCCGGTGAGCTCGCCGTCAATCGGTGAGCAACCGTTTGCGGCGGCTCCAGTCGATCACCGCGTCGATGCACTGCTGCATCTGGTCCGGCTGGTTTTGGTAGTAATGCGAGGCGCCCTCGATCCCGACATATTCCTTGTCCGGCGTCGCCAACGCCGCCCGGATCGTCGGGTTGTGGGAGGCCGGCACGGCGTCGTCGGACAGGTTCTCGACCTGCAACACCGGCGTACGGCGGATGCGGGCGGCGTTCTTCGGCCCCTTCGCGTTCGAAAGGTCATAGCTCCACTGCGAGAGCCAGGAGCGTAATGACGAATAGCGCGCGAGCCCGGCCGGGGACGTGTTGACAGCCCGCGGGTCGCCCATATAGCACCAGCCCGGCCGCCGCCCGTTCGGGTCGATCGCCGGCTGAGCCAGCGTACATCGCACATCGTGCGATGGACCACGAAGCACCGCTCGACCTCGCTGGTGCCGCGGCGACGCAGCCTATCGAGCCACTCCTGGCACCAACCCGTGATCCTACGGTTGCGCGCGATCTGCGCCGCCCGGAAGCGCTCGACGAATTTCGCCCGTATAGGGAGGCTTATTCGGGCAGGCGGCATCGTAGATGTCGAATTCCAGGTCGCGCCGGTCCGGGTCGAGCTCGTCCGCGACCGAGGGGTCGAGCCACTCCGTCAAAGTCTCGGCGCGCGACAGGTGCGCAGCGATGAAGATGACGCCGTCGGCCGGTTGAAGACCCGCGCGTGAAAGATCGACCGGATCGCCGGCCGGGTCGTGGTGATCGACGGCCCCTCGGCCTCCGCCTGGTAGAAGAGCGACAGCGAGCCGCCGCCCGACCAGCCGACGAGGATCACCTTGTCGTAGCCGCGGCCGCGGGCATCCTTGATCCAGGCGCCCATGTCGATCGCAACCTTCTCCATGATGAGGCCGGTGT
>JAFMSA010000373.1 GCA_017353855.1 Alphaproteobacteria bacterium | reverse complement strand
GGCCTCTCCGATTGAGTACCTTTGGAGAACGAATCGGGCCGATGGCCTGTTCCTTGATCCCTCTCCAAGGGTTGGCATCGTTTAGATATGACGCTGCAAGGAATGCACGTGCAAGAAATTTTCACTCACCGGGTATGGGGAAACGTAGCTCCCCTGGGGCTCCCGGAGAATGGGAGACCTCTTCGGAAACTGCGCGTGATTTCGGAAATTTACTCCCCGCCTTTCTCGAATGACTTGAGCATCTGCTGTGACCTCCCCCGCCCCGTCTGAAGTTATGCACAGGACATAAGGCTTGCCGGAGCTGCTCGTAGAGCTCGCTGTATTGCGGGCTGACGACGAGGACCTCGCCGACGGCCTGCTGGAGCGCCCGGCCGGCGGTCGTGTAGCGCCGAAAATTACGTCGACATCCCGGGCCGGTTGAAGTCCCGCTGCCAGGGCAGTTGGGCTCGTCGAGCGGCAGGAGACTCAAATGAAAACGATCGTCCTGCTATTCGCGGCGGCGGCGCTGGTCCGCCTCGCCTCCTCGGCGGCTGCACCGCGACCGCCGGCCAGGCTCCTATCGCGAAAGCTGCCGGGATAACCAGGGTGCAGGGATCTGTCCTCCACGCCCTGTGCCGCAGAGCCCGTAGTCGCGGTGAGCAGCGGACTGCTCTGAACATCGCGCATTTCATCGGTGACATCGGCAACAACGACGGCAATCTCGTATGCCATGGCGGGCAGCCAGACCCGTTTTCGGTCAGCCGGTCGTCCATCCGAACCGGGCCCGGCGTGGTCCGATCCGGGTAATCCCGTGTGGTCCGGACCGGTCCCCGCGTGGGGACCGCCTCGCTAGAGCCGGCCAAGCCGGGGTTATCCTGTTCCGCGCTCGCCCGAGAGGTTGGCGTTTCTCGTCGCGATGCTCAAAGCGCTGCGGGCGGCAAGGGTCTAGGAATTTGAAGCGTTGCTAGCCGAGCCTGCGCGCGGTCGGCGACTGGATCAGGCTAAACCAGGTGGCCATCAGACCCCATTGGGAGGGTCTGCTCTCCGCCATCGAATACGGCCGGCTGCTGCAGAAACTGCCGTGAGGCGGACAATCCTCGCCTGACGCTCGCCGCGGTCCCCGCCGTCGCCGATCCGGCATTGCCCGATCCGAAGCTGACGCCCGGTGCGGTGGTCGAGACCCACACGGCAGTGATCTGCCTACCCCGCTATGTCCGGGCACACCGGGTGGCACGACAAGGCCGCCACGTTGGGGAAGTACGGGATTCCCGCCGATCGCGCGGACCTCTACGAGGATGACGACTTGATCGAGCGCCTACCCGAGCACCGCCGGCGCCGGTTCCATAAGCAGGATCACGGATGACTTCGCGCCGTTCGGCAGCTAACCTAACTTCACTTCGGACGATGTTTTAGAAGGATCGACGCGGATGGCACTCTTCGATGATCTCGTGTCTACCGAAATCCTGTCTGCCGAAATCCTGGGGGTCAATGTTGTCACCGGGTTGGCGATCGGCGTGGCGCTGGTGGTGATGCCGCTCGCGGCACCGGTGCTGCGGCCGATCGCGAAAGCAACGATTAAAGGCGGCATTTACGCCTACAACAGCGCCGCGGAACTGTACAACCAGGCGGCCAGCGGTGTGACCGATTTGGCCGGCGAAGTGCAGCGCGAATTGAGCACGACTCCGCCGGCCGCCTCAGCATTGCATCGCGGTCGGGCTACAACCGGAACTGGTTAATCGGCCGCAGCTGGCCTATAACGCGCACCAGAGCGCCGACAACAACCAACCAAGTGCCGCTTGCGCCAGTTCCTGCAGGACGAGCCGGAGGAGACCGAGGAAGAGCCCTTGCATGCGAGTAGCTTTACCAGATCAACGTGACAGTTGTGTGAAACGGCGCATTCGACCCGGTTTAAGCCCTCCCGATTGGTTCCGACGAAGGCGGTTCCGTGAATCAGACTTCGCCCGGCGGTGTGAGACAGCGCGCCGCGTTGAGCAGGGGGATGTTGCTGGGGTGCGGGCGGGTGGCGGCGCGTATGCGCTCGCGATACGTGTCGGATAAAGAGCGAGAACTCACCGCCCTGCCCTAGAACGGGATCTCATCGTTCTTATCGGTCCACTCAATAGGTCTCCAATGCACCCCAGCGACAGGGGAATCAGCCGTGGGGCCGGCTGGTCTGGAGCACCTGAAACAGCCGATGATCTATTCAAAGACCGGTCACGAAGCCTGCAGACAACGTTGAAACTTTGAAATTTTGGCCGGTTTTCGTGGAGGGGAATTGAACAGATGCAGCGCATGTTGATCGTATACGCATCCGCCCCGCTACTATCGCGAACAGGCACAGCATGCGCGTCGGTTGGCACGCATTACCCATCAGCCGCGCTCGGAGACGAGTTGCACCGGGTGGCGGAGGAGTTCGATGACATCGCCCACGAGCTCGAAAATACGGGGCTTTGCGACGGTATTATCGGGAGGACGTCGGCGCCGTCTACCATTTCGATGCAATGAGCCGACGAAGCCGCAGCCAATCTGTTCCTCGGGATCAAGTTCGGTCAATAAACGCAGCGACAGTGCTCGTCGGCATTGCGCGACGGGGGATTCGAGGTCTTCACCCATCCCGAGCGGATTAGGTCTGCCCGTTGAGCAGACCGTATCTACCTGCTCGCGGCCGTCTGCTGAACCAATTTACGCAGCCAGAGATGGGCGGGCTGGTTGTCGAACCGCCGATGCCAAAGCATCCCGGTGAGGATCGAAGGGGAAGCGACGGGAAGGTCGCGGATCGCGACACCGTAGGTTTGTACCCAATGCTCGCCGAGCCGGCGACTGAGCACTGCGACCAGATCGGTACCGGAGAGAATGGCGGCCGCCGATAGCCGGGGCGCGCAGTGAGCGATCTTCCGGGCGAGACCGTGCGTCGCGAGCCAGTCATCGACACACCCGGTATTCTCACCGGTGGAGGAGATTTCGAGATATGGCAGCGCAGCCGCGGCCTCAGGTGTCAGCTTCTGCGCCAGTAGCGGATGATCGTGGCGCATCGCCATGACGAAGGAGTCTTCGAGGAGCCGGGCAGCGGCAAAGCGTTCCCCGACATCATCAAAGCTCCCGATCGCGAGATCTAGCTCGCCGCGGTCCAACAGCCTCTGCATGTCGCGCAGACCGCTCGGGCGCAGGTCCAGCCGGATCCGCGGCGCCGCGGCTGCAACCGCCCGCACCAACGGCGGGGCCAGAACGACCGCCGCGTAATTGTTCACCGCGACAACGAACTGGCGGGTCGCCTCCTTGGGGTCGAAGGTTTCCGGTTCGAGCGCGAGCTGCAGGTCGCTCAGCGCCTGCCGCAACGGCTCGGCGAGCTGCTCCGCTCGCGGTGTCGGCACCATACCCTCGGGCGTGCGAACGAACAGCTCGTCTTTCAGCATATACCGCAAACGGCTCAGCGCATGACTGACCGCGGGCTGGCTCAGACCGATCCTGGCACCGGCGCGGGTAACGCTGCGCTCCTGCATCACCGCATCGAAGACGATCAGCAGATTAAGATCGAAGGCGCTCCAGTTCATCTTGGAAATCTCCGGGCCGACACGCTCGGCAATCATCATCGGCGAAGCCGGCGTGCTCATTCTGAATCTGCATCTCAGCATGATATCAATTCATTTGGAACATTACATATATGCGCTCACCTTAGCGTCCGGCCTGATCCTCCGCGGCGGTGGCAACCGATGTCGTACGTCTCGGCAGAGAGGATCGCCGATCCGCGCGTGACGCTGACGGCGATCTTTTCCGAATTCCTGAAAATCTCGCTCTGCAGCTTCGGCGGCGGCCTGGCGTGGGCGCGCCGTTTCGTCGTCGGCCAGCGCCAATGGGTCAGCGAGCAGGACTTCACCGATATCCTGAGCATTTGCCAATTCATGCCGGGGCCCAATGTCATCGGGGTTGCGGTCTGCGTTGGGGCAAAACTGCGCGGGCCAATAGGTGCGATCACAGCAGTCTTAGGCTTTACTCTTATACCTTGCGCCATGGGTCTGCCGCTGGGCGCGCTGTATCTGCGATATGCTCACAGTGTCGTCCTTCACAACGTGCTCGGCGGGGTAGCGGCGGCGGCTGCCGGGCTGCTGATCGGCACCGGGATCAGGATGTTGCGGTCTCGACGCGGCGGCGGGACGGCACTGCTCTTCGCAGCGCTGACTGTTGCGGCGGTGATACTGAGCAAGCTGCCGCTGATCGCCATACTGCTCGGTTTGGCACCACTCAGCATTGCCGCCGCTCGCGTCGAGACCAGGAGGAGCAACCGATGAACGACGCTTCGGCGCCGGTTACGCTGGCGGTGCGGCTCGCCCTGCTGTCGTGCCTCAGCTTTGGCGGAATCCCGGCGGTGCTGCCCGGCATTCTCAATCTCGTGGTCGCCAATCATTGGCTGAGCGCCCGCGAGTTCACCGATTTTTATGCCGTCGCGCAGACGATACCGGGTCCGAACATGATCCTGCTGATGGGTTTCATCGGCTGGAAAGTGGGCGGGGCTTCGGGCGCGATCGCGAGCGCGCTCGCAATCTTCGCACCGCCCTGCGTGATGTATTACACGGCCTACCGGCTATGGGATCGGTTCCGCGACAAGCCGTGGCAGACGATTGCGAGGCGCGGGCTCGCGCCGGTGACCTTGGGGCTGGTAATCGCGGGCGGCATCGTGATGGCGCGTGCCGCCGCTGCGGGCTGGAGAGGTATCGCGCTGACCGTCGCTGCGACGGCGCTGATGACCGCGACGCGCGTCAGCCCGCTGTGGCTGCTCGCGGCCGGCGGTGCGATCGGCGGACTCGGTCTGCTTTGATGCGGCCCGCGGCGCTTGGTACGCCCGCTGAGGGTCGCTAGCACACGGAAGCCGTCGGGCTCGTCGATGTAGTGGGCCATGGGGGAGAAGTAAATCAAACCCGATCACCACGATGACGCCGCCGACTGCCTCGAGCCGGGTCGAGCAGTTCGCAGACCATGGTGCATCAAGACCGCCTTCGGCGTCTGTCGGATCCTCTACCGGATGCTTACGAGGTAAGTGAATATGGCGACATTCGCCGTTCAGGCGGTGTT
>JAFMSA010000372.1 GCA_017353855.1 Alphaproteobacteria bacterium | reverse complement strand
GATCAAAGAGCTTCGCGGCGGCAAGTTTCCGTCTGAGCTGGTCTTTCGGCAAGCGAGGCCAGTGCCCGGCCTCGTCCTCGTGCGGGTCGACCCCTCACGACGTTTGCGAAAAGGCCCACGATTGGCCGCCATTAACCAGGGCCGCCCGCGCCGCCGGCGGGCGTTCGTGAGCCTGTTGAGCGTCTGGTGCCCATGACCTTACCCTTACCCAGACCGGCGCTGTGGCTCTTCCCGCCGCCGGAGGCCGTACCCTGCCCCGATCCGCCCGACCTGAGAGTCTCGTCCGAAAACACCGACCTGCGTCCCACGGGCTGGGAGAGCCGACCCCGCTCGGTGCGGGTGTTACCGCATGGCACCCTCCGGCGCGGCCCGAGCGCGGGCTGGCGGCCGGCTTCCGGACGACGTCCTCCCAAGGACGGGGGACGGGAAGGGCGTAACCACTCCAGGCCTAGGTTGTTCGCCGCGGCAGGCCGGTTGTCCTGTTGCTGTTTGGAATAAGACAACGATTGCTCGGTAAATCAACGAGATCGATGTTGCCGCTTAATTGAGAAATTGCCGCTTGGAATGAGAGTTTTCTTTGCGGTATTGCCGTTAAACTGAGAAAGTTGCCCGAGTGGAGGGCGTCATGGATCGACAGAACTTGGCCGAAAACCTGCCACCATTGCGGGCTTAATTGAGACAACCTCCGGCTGTAGGCTTGGGTCAAGGAGAGCCGGGCATCCTGGACGGATCGCTAGCTGCGTGCCGGACCGCGTGAATTATAATCTCGGTTTCCGTGACTTCGTAGAAAACCAGGTAGGGGTAGGGCGCTGTCGTCATTCGGCGGATCGTCGGATCGCTCGTGCGGCGTCCGATATGCGGATGTTGCAGCAGAAGATCGGTGAGGACCTGAATGCGGGCTTGAACTCGGCTCGCGGCGAATGGGCGGCGATGTGATCGAGAATGGCGCTGAGGTCGGCGAGTGCCGGCCGGGTGTAGCGAAGCCTCAGAGGCCGTGCTTGGACCAAACTGCGCGCACCTGCTCGTCGGTCGCAAATTCGCCGCGCGCAACGGCAGCTTTCGAGGTGGCGATAGCGGCTTGCTCGTCGGGCGTCAGTTCAACCGGCGGCTCGTCATCCGCACTCGCCAGCCGGAGGACAACATGGGCGATTTCGTCTTGCGCGTCCGGCGGAAGGTTTCGCGCGGCCTTAACCGCCTGATCGAGAAGTTTGGTCATGAATATTCCCCGAAATATGCCCATACATTATCACATACTTTGCTTCCCACAAATGCCCTTAGAGATCACTCGAAATCGCAGCAACGCGAGCCATCACAACACGTCTCTTCGATCCGAAATTGGAATTACCCATCCGTACCAACGCGCTGTTGAATGGCGCGATTCCCGTCAAGCCGAGCTCTTCCGCTTGATCCAGCAGGTGCTTGACGGAGGAGGGTGCCTGCGGGTGCGTGTGCGTTCGTGCATGGCCTCGAGCTGCGCGGCGATCTGCTGCAGTGTGCGGCCGGGCGCGGCTCCCTTGACGCCAGCGGCCAGGCGAATGAGCCGGTGGTCGCGTCGCTGCGGGCGCGCCCGGTCCAGCAAGGGATGCCTTCGGTGACCAGCCGGTGCACCGTGCGGTACAACCGTTCCACCGTCCACTTCCTTGCTTGCCCGCGGTTCAGCACGCGCATCACGTCGCCCAGGGCTGATTGGGGCGCATCCGCCGCACGGTCGGTAGCCACGATCGAGCTCGGCGAGGACGCTGTCGAGATGCGCTTGGTCACGGCTGACGCGCACTTTGCGGATCGCAGACGGGTCGCGCGTGCGCAGACCGGGATTGCCGCCGACGCGCCCGCGGCGGCGTGCGGCCTGGAGACCCGCCTTCGGGCGCTCGACGATCAGCGCGCGCTCGAGTTGCGCGGTATGCGGCACCACATACCGCGCACTTTGAGCGGCGCCTGATCGCGGAACGAACAAAGGACGGAATCGCCGCCGCTCGCGCCCGAGGCAGACGGCCCGGACGTCAGCCCCTTGATGCGGACAACATTGCGGCCGCGCTCAGCCTAGTAAAAGCAGGCTTGTCGCCAACCGCCGTTGCAAAACAACTCGGGCTCGGGCGATCAACCGTCTATCGCGAGATCGGCCGGGCCGGCATTGAACGAGCGGTCTAAATTCGCTGTTCTCGGAAGGTTCGGTCTTACCGTTGTTTATATAACAACCGACGCTATGCCCTCTACCAGCCGGATCGAAATGATGACGGACCTGATGAACGGTTTCCCCCCGTCCCCGCAAGGCCAGGTTACCTTGGCGAACTGGCGCGCTGCGCCCTTTAATCGATGGGCGTTTCAGCATGTGCGCGAGATCGTGCCGTCTGCCGACATCCCGCACGACCCCGCGAGAGCGCTGCCGCTGCCGACCGCGGTGATGGACACCGGCAGCCTTCGCATCCCCGATCCTCAGGGCGGGTCGATCACGCTCGACGCGTTTCTGCAACGAGCGAACACCGATGCCCTGGTCGTGCTCCGGGATGGCCGGATCGTTATCGAGCGGTACGCCAACGGCATGGGACCCCGGACCCCGCATATCCTGATGTCGGTGTCGAAGTCCTTGCTCGGGCTCTTGACGGGTATCGTGGTCGCTCAGGACAAGATCGACCCAGACCAATTGGTCACGGATGTCGTGCCGGAGCTTGTCGGCACCGCCTACGAAGGTGCCAAAGTCCGGCACCTCCTCGATATGAGGACGGGCGTCGCGTTCGATGAAGACTACCTGGCGACCTCCGGCCCGATCGTCGAATACCGGAAGTCGACGAACTGGAACCCGCTCGGTTCCGGAGAGCTGCCCTCGGACCTCCGCTCCTTCTACCAATCGCTGCGGACTTCGGATGGCCATCACGGCGGGCGCTTTCATTACGTTTCACCCAATACCGACCTGTTGGGATGGGTCGTCGAGCGGGCCTCCGATCAACGATTCGCCGACATGATGAGCAATTGCCTCTGGAAGCTAATGGGCGCGGAGTGCAGCGCCTACGTCACGGTCGACAGGCTTGGTGCTCCGAGATGCGCGGGTGGGATTTGCGCAACCGCTCGGGATCTCGCTCGGGTCGGACAGCTTCTCGTGGACGGCGGCGTCTGCGCGGGCACACAAATCATCCCACCCCACTGGATCGACGACATCACGCTTAGCGGCAGCCAGGATGCCTGGGCGGACGGGGTTTTCGCGCCCCTCTTTCCCGGGCGGAAGATGCACTACCGGAACAAATGGTATGTCGATGTCGACGAAGCACCGTTGCTGTTCGGGCTGGGCATCCATGGGCAATCCCTGTTTGTCGACCGCCGAAGCCGGATCGTCGTCGCCATCATGTCGTCGCAGGCGCTGCCCCTGGATCCCGCGATGATCTCCTTAACGATGAGCGCGGTGGCGGAAGTCAGGAGTGCGCTAGCGGTCTTTGGGTGAGGCGGCGGCCCTGTCGCAAGAGGACATCATGGCGATTGCCTCAGGTCGCAAGCCGCCAGAGACTTTGAAGCTGCGATCCGAGACGGAAATGGGAGCAGCCGTCGAGAAAGCCCTCCCCTTGTTCGCGGTAGGGACACCCATTACTTCACCCACAGATGCGGTATGGGGTCATTGGTGCTGCGGCGATGAACCGCGTATCGGGCACCGGCGGGAGGATGATGCCGGCCGGGATCAAGAATTTGTCGGCGGTGAACCGTTCGTCCTGCGGAACGAGGCTCTCAAACTTTGAATTGAATGCTCTCGCGCGTCCCGATCACCAATAGTGCTGTCAGGTCACTGCGACCGCCGGCCGAGGGACTTGCGTTAAGCTGATCGGTTCCCGGGGCATAGACGAGGAGGTTCGCGACCGGAATTAATGAGCGTTCGGCCCTAGCCAACGCCCCTCGGCTCATCGAACCGCAGAAGGCAATACGCCGCGATTCAACACCAATGCCAAAATCAACAAATCCGACCGCCTGAAGAGATCCGTAAGGGCGATACGGATAATTTGGCGTGCCGTGCCGTTAACCATCTTGAGCGATTCACCACAACAGCAAGGGAGGACCGCTGAGTATCTCTATGGAACAAGAGAACCACGCTCCGCCCGCGCTCGGGGAGGGAGTGCAAGATAACTTGCCGGAGGCATTTCGATGCGCGCAATGGATGTGATTACAACGAGGTGGTGACGATTGAGCAAAATGCGAGGGTGAAAGATGCCGCGAGGTTGACGGCCGAGCGCGTGCGATCACCCCGTAAACACGCTCCCAGTCTGCTGCCTGCTTGATCCCGGAAGAGACGTCGATGGTGACCCAGCCGACTCGGCCCGACCACTCGAGCTACCCCGACTCCGCCATCCCCGGCGTGGCGCCCGCAGATTTCCGCCTGGGCGGAGACGGGCTCCCGCCTGAAGCGATCGCGAAAGTCCACGAACGTTTCCTCGCCTACCTATCGGAGAAGAGGGCTACGTTCCTGGGTTACCAACTTGGTCAAGAACTGGAATATAAAGAGGTATTAAAAGACTATCTTGACTTTCACGTGAACAATATTGGTGATCCGTTCCAACACGGTAACATGACCACAAACTCCAAGTGGCTGGAACGAGCAGTCCTCGACTACTATGCCGCCCTGTGGAACGCGCGCTGGCCACACGACGAAGACGACCCGGAATCGTACTGGGGCTACATCACCTCCATGGGCAGTACTGAAGCCAATCTGTACGCCCTGTGGAATGCCCGCGACTATCTCTCCGGCAAGGCCCTCCGCGAAGACTTCGACGAGTACGATCAACACCTTCTGTACCGATCTCCCACGCCGGAGACGTACAATCCGAAGGCCTACACTCCCGTGCTCTTCTACTCAAGCGATACGCACTATTCGATCGTCAAGGTTGCTCTCGTCCTGGGCATTCAGACGTTTCACAGTATCGCCAGGCAGAACTACGGCGACGCGCACAATCCGCTCCGTCCCGGCCGGCCGTGGCCTTCGGAGGTGCCGTCGACCGAAACCGGGGAGACAGACCTCGATGCGCTCGCGAAGCTCGTCGAGTTCTTTGCTGCCGAAGGATATCCGATACTGATCTGCCTCAACTACGG
>JAFMSA010000921.1 GCA_017353855.1 Alphaproteobacteria bacterium | reverse complement strand
GGCACCCGAGCGTCGCGCTCCGCCGCGACCTCGGCCCGGCTGCGATTGCTTGCGCGGGCGCGCGTGTCGACCGCCATCGGCGTGTCCATCAGCCCCGGCAGAATGCAATTGGCGCGAATGCCGTATGGTGCGTTCTGCAGCGCGAGCTGCTCGGTGAAGGCGACCATCGCCGCTTTTGTCGCCTTGTAGGCGACGAGCGGATAGCTGTTCTCGCGCGCCGCGACCGAGGAAATGTTGGTGATCACGCCCGCGCGCTGCCGGCGCATGACCGGCAATACGTGCTTGCAGGCCATGATCGTGCCGCGCAGGTTGATCGCGCAGACCCGATCGAAGGCTTCTTCGGTCAGCTCGTCGAGTGGCTTGTCGCCGCCGCCGACGCTGACCCCGACATTATTGTGCAGGATGTCGATGCGTCCCCACCGCTCCTCGGCGGCTCTCATCACTGCGGCGAGGGTGTGTGTTCTGGTGACGTCCGCTTCGAACGGTATGCATTCGCCGCCCTCATGGGCCGCCATCGCTGCCGTCTCCCCGGCCGAAGCGATGATCCGATCGACCGCCAGGATCTTGGCGCCTTCGCGGGCGAACCGCAGCGTTGTGGCGCGGCCGTTGCCGATCCCCTCGCCGGGGCTCTGCCCGGCGCCGATTATTACCGCGATCTTGCCTTCAAGGCGCATGGTGGCTCTCCGCGTCACGTCGCATGGATGTAGAGTCCGTAAAGAACCTATCAGAAGGACAACGGGATGAGGGTCGGGATCTCGCTCACCAGCAATCACGCGGACACAACCGATCCGCGCGAGGGCGCGCGTCGCATGGTCGAGCGGGCCGCAGCGGCGCGGCGCGCCGGGCTCGCTTCGCTTTTCATCGGCGACCGCCACGCCACGTCCGCACCCTATTATCAGAACACGCCGACGCTCGGGCGTCTGCTTGCGGAGTGGGGTGCGGCACCCGCCGGCTGCCTGTTCCTGTTGCCGTTGTGGCCTCCGGTTCTGGTGGCGGAGCAGGTCGGCACATTGGCCGCGATCGCTCAGGGCCCTTTCGTCATGCAGTGCGGGCTCGGCGACGGCCAAGCCCAGTTTGCCGCGATGGGGGCGAACGTCAGGACGCGCCCATCGGCTTTCGAGGAAGCGCTAGACATCGTGCGACGCCTGCTGGCGGGCGAGACGGTGAGCTCCTCGCGGCGGTTCAGGGTCGACAAAGCGAGCATCGCATTGCGGCCGGCCGAACCCGTCGCGGTGTGGATCGGCGCCAGCGCACAGCCGGCGATCGACCGGGCGGCGAGGCTGGCGGAAGGCTGGATCGCTTCCCCGAGCCTCACCCGCGAGGCGGCGGGCGCGCAGGCCGAATTTTACCGCGCGCGCTGCGCAGCCCACGGAAGGAGCACGGGTGCGGTCGTGCTGCGGCGCGACGTTTACGTCGGCCAATCATCTGCCGAGGCCCGAACGGTGCTGCAAAAGGCGTTGAGCAGGGGTTACCGCGGCATTCCCGCCGAAGCGCTGATCGCAGGAGCAATCGACGAGGTGGCCGAGGAGTTCCGCCGCTTAGCGGAGTTCGGCTACACGGATATCCTCGTGCGCCA
>JAFMSA010000371.1 GCA_017353855.1 Alphaproteobacteria bacterium | reverse complement strand
AAACCGAGTGCAGGATAAAGCACACCGGCCGCGATCGGCACTGCGAGCGCGTTGAATACGAAGGCGAAAAAGAGATTTTGCCGGATATTGCGCATCGTCGCCCGGCTGAGCCGCCGCGCACGCAGAATACCCTGCAGATCGCCTTTAATGAGCGTGACGGCCGCGCTTTCCATGGCGACGTCGGCGCCGGTGCCCATGGCAATGCCGACCTGCGCTTGGGCGAGGGCCGGCGCATCGTTGATGCCGTCGCCGGCCATCGCGACGAAACGTTGCTTGTTCTGGAATTTCTTGACCGCCGAGGCTTTCTGATCCGGCAGCACTTCCGCGACGACATCATCGATGCCGAGCTTGCGCCCGACCGCCGCAGCCGTCGTGCGGCTGTCGCCGGTCAGCATCACCACCCGAATGCGCTCATCGCGCAGGGCCTTCAGGGCGGCGATCGCGCTCTCTTTGATCGGATCGGCGACGGCGATCAGACCAGCCGCCTCTCCATCAACGGCAACCAGCATTACGCCCTGGCCTTCCTGGCGTAGCGCGTCGGCGCGGGCGGGCAGATCGCCCGGCTCGATCTCAAGCGCGGCGAAGAGCGCCGCGTTGCCGACAACAACGCGCCGGCCATCGACGCCACCTGTCACGCCTTTGCCGGGCACGGTCTCGAATTCCGTTGGCTGGGAGACCTTGAGCTCGCGCGCTTCGGCGCCGGTAACGATCGCTGCGGCCAGCGGATGTTCGCTGCCGAGCTCGAGGCCGGCGGCGAGCCGTAAGAGATCGTCTTCCGCAACGCTGCCGACCACCGTGACGCCGACGAGACGCGGCTTGCCTTCGGTAAGGGTCCCGGTTTTGTCGATGACGAGCGTGTCGATCTTTTCCATCAGCTCGAGCGCCTCGGCATTTTTGACCAGAACGCCGGCACGAGCGCCTCGGCCGGTGCCGACCATGATCGACATCGGCGTCGCGAGACCAAGGGCGCACGGGCAGGCGATGATCAACACGGCCACTGCATTGACCAGCGCAAACCCCATGGCCGGCGCCGGGCCGAAGATCGACCACACGACAAACGTCGCTACAGCGGCCATTACGACTGACGGCACGAACCAAGCGGAGATCGTGTCGACCAATCTTTGGATGGGCGCGCGCGACCGCTGCGCTTCCGCCACCATGGCCACGATCTGCGCTAGCAGCGTATCGCTGCCGACGCGTTCCGCTCGCATGATGAAACTGCCCGTGGTGTTGACTGTGGCGCCGGTTACCTTATCGCCCGGGTTCTTCTCTGCCGGCACCGGCTCACCGGTGATCATGGATTCATCGACGGCGCTGCGCCCCTCGAGCACCAAGCCGTCGACCGGTACTTTTTCACCCGGCCGCACACGCAGGCGATCGCCAGGGACGACGTCTTCGAGCGGGATGTCTTCGTCGCTGCCATCCGCGCGCAGCCGGCGCGCACGCTTGGGCGCGAGGTCAAGAAGGGCGCGAATCGCGCTGTTGGTCTGCGTGCGCGCGCGCAGCTCGAGCACCTGCCCGAGCAACACCAGGGTCACAATCACAGCTGCCGCCTCGAAATAAAGCGGCACCTGCCCGTCGTGATCGCGGAACGAGGCGGGAAAGATTCCCGGCGCCAGAGCGGCGACGAGGCTATAGACATACGCGACGCCGGTGCCGAGCGCGATCAACGTGAACATATTCAGCCGGCGGCTGATGATCGAAGCCCACCCACGTTCGAAGAACGGCCAGCCGCCCCACAGCACCGCTGGCGTGCCGAGGATGAGCTGCACCCAGACGAGAAGGCGTGGGGCGATTACAGCGTTAAGTGCTGCTTTGTTGAAATGCTCGGCCATGGCAATGGCGAGCAGCGGCACCGAGAGTGCAACGCCAACCCAGAAGCGCCGGGCCATATCGCGCAATTCGGGATTGGCGGTTTCGCCGGCCGTCGGTGTCATCGGCTCCAGCGCCATGCCGCAGATCGGACAATTGCCCGGCTCTTGGCGCACGATCTGCGGATGCATCGGGCAAGTCCACAACCCTGCCTCGCCAACCGGGCGCGGCTCGGGAGCGGCGGGCGCCAGATAGCGTGCGGGCTGCGCCTCGAACTTCTCGCGGCACCGGGTGCTGCAGAAATAATAGGTCCGGCCCGCGTGGTCGCTGCGGGCCTTTGTGGCGGCGGGCTCGACGGCCATGCCGCACACCGGATCGTGCTCGCCCCTTAGCGCGAGCTCGGCATGGCGATGTTCCTTGGAGAGGCCGTCGACTGGAGTCATCACGTGCCCTTCCCGTCGCCAGGGCGACTCGACGGTCGGCCGCCTTTCCCGTCCCTCTCTGGAATATCGGATGGCGGGAGCGTGAGCGGCTCGGCACGCTCGCGAAAGTCGGTCAAGCTTCCGTTGTATCGCAGGGCGTCGATCAGCTCGGCGATCTTGGCGCTGCCACCGCCCGCCTGGATTGCCTCGGTGACGCAGGTCTCCAGGTGGTTTTGCAGCAGAATGCGATTGATGCGCTCAAGTGAGGCTTGTGCCGCGGCAACCTGTTTCATCAGGTCCGGGCAATACGCCTCGGCCTCTACGAGCCGGATTACACCGTCCAAGTGCCCGCGCACCGTCTTTAATCGCAGAAGAGCGTCCCGCTTGTGTGCAGCATCCATCGAATATTCTCGTGTCTCCCCACCCGGGTGGGGTGGGCGATTATGTTGGAACGCATTATCTGGGATCAAGAGAGGGGTGCGAGCGGTGGGTCACCCCCCGGCGCCTATCGCAGAAAGCCTCGCTCGCGTAGCGGCGCATCATCCGCGGCAATAGCGTCACGAAGACGACGGGTAGTTCGAAATCGGCGCAGGCGCGCGCTGTATCTCCAGCGAGAACGCCGAGACCGCCGGCATAAGTGTGCATCTCCGGCGGAAGCGTCATTTCCATCGAAAAGTAGGCGATGTGCGTGCGCGCGAGGAACAGCTCGACTGGCATGCGAAGGGCTCCTCGTCCGCGAAAACGAACTCAGCCGGATCTGCTGCCACCTTAATCGCGGGAGAGCCGGGGCGGCTTTGAGTTAGATCAACGGACGTGCATGCATCGTGCTGTATCCATCGCGGTGCAAATTTATGGAGAACTGCCATGGCGCCGCGCAAAAACCTCGCCCCGCTCGTCCTGGCTCTCGGCTTGTTGGCTACTCCGGCACTCGCTGAGCAGAACGGGCATTCGGAACATCACCCCGACGGTATAATGCCCGGTCAGGCGACAACACCCGGCGGCTCGACGATGGGTGCCGGCAGCATGCCTATGATGGGCATGATGCGCATGATGATGGGCGAGCAAGCCATGGGAGGCATGCGCATGATGGCAGCCATGCCCGAGCATGTCGAAGGCCGCCTCGCCTTTCTCAAGGCCGAACTGAAGATCACCGACACGCAGATCCCGCTGTGGAACAATTTCGCCGAAGGTGTTCGAGCCAACGCGAAGGCCATGAAGCAGACGATGCAGGGCGGTATGATGGGGACCAGCCAATCGGCAAGCCTGCCCGAGAAACTGGCGATGCGCGAAAAAATGATGACCGCCCATCTCGACGCATTGCGGAAATTCAAAGCCGCAGTCGATCCGCTTTACGCTGCGCTCAGCGACGAGCAGAAGAAAACCGCCAACGATCTGATGATGGGCCCGATCGGAATGATATGGATGATGTGAACGGCGCCTTGAGGTTAACCGATGAATCAGGAAGGCCCGTGGCGGCGGTCTCCGATCGGGATTATCACGCTCGGCTTTATAGCCGTGGCCGGATTTGTCTTATTGACCGAGCATACGGCACGTATTCGGCGTATTGCAGTATCTCCTGATCCCGACGTGTCCGCTCGCCGCGCATCGTTTCCGGTCAATCGGGTTGCAGTGCGTTGAGCATCTCGGCGATTGTCGGCGTGTCGAGGATGACCGTCTCGACCTGTCATGTTCATGTCCCGCAAGACTGAGCGTGAGGCGCCGCCCAGCATGGCCGCATGGGTCAGAGGTCCATTCTCCCTGCCCCGCCGGCTTCATTGCAAAGGCATGTTTGTGGCGGTTGTTCACAAATCGGTGCCACCACCGGAGGTCTGGCACGAAGCAGACGTACCAAGCTCCAGGCCGGGTATGGTGACTACGGCTCCGTCCGCGTACAGCGGAATCTCAATCGTCTGCGGGTCATTTGGCTTGGTTATTGCCATGGTCGCACATAGCCACAATGCCCGACCGTTTACCGGAAAACCCTCAAAGTCTCATCTGCGAGGCTTCGACGGACTGGCGCCAGCCGCGTCTGCCAGGAAAGAACATCGGAACATGCGCTTGATAGATGCGGTGCTCTCCGAGCCGTTCCAGCATCCGCCGCGCGATACGCCAGTAACGTGTAAGCAATGACGATGGCCGGGAACAGGTTATCGAAAAGATCGTCGGCCAGTGCACGACTCCCTCGCCGGACAGGCCTATATTGCGGGGTGTCGGACTATACCGTAGAGGGCGTCGGTAGCGAGGCGGTTTTCCTGATGGGTGCCGTAGAGCTCGCGCCAGTCCTCGACGAACAGCGCAATCCCGATAAACGCCCGCGCGTAGCCAATGATGATCGCGATCATCATGCCGAGCTCGCCCATACCGAGCAGCGTCGACCACAGATTGGCGTTGAGATTGCTGCGGTCGAGGCCGAAGAGCCTGATCGACAGATAGATCGTCAGCAGAAAGCCATACATCTCGGCATAAAGCGCGATGATGAAGGCGTGGACGAGCCCGGCTCCCGCCCACTCGCGTCAAAGGAGTTTGCTCCAACGAAAAAGCTTGATCAACCGTGCTTCGCGCCGACGGTTGCTGTGGTTGCAGGAAAGACGGATTGCCAGCCTACCGACCAATTTTCCGCCAGCCCTCGTCGGCCGGCTTTGGGGCACGAAGAGCGGTCTCGTCCGCATTAGTCGAACGCCTGCTGTCTGGGGTGATTAGCGATCGGGTCGCGCCCTCGCCAGGATCCGGCCTTTTAAGCTTAGGCATCGTCAGGAAATAAACGCGCTATCTGGAGGATAGGTTATTCGGCGAGATCGTGTAATTCCACTCGCCGTGAAACGCAGCGCGTTTGATG
>JAFMSA010000920.1 GCA_017353855.1 Alphaproteobacteria bacterium | reverse complement strand
TTGCGCTCAACACCTCGATCGAGGCGACCAAGAATATTTGGAAGATCTACGACGCGGCGGCGCGCGAAGCCGGGTACGAAGCGGGCCCCGAAAACCGCGGCTATCTGCAGCAGGTCCACGTTTCGGACAGTGAAGAGAAAGCAGAGAAAAACGCCCGCCAGTTTCTCTGGATGCAGGGCGAGTTCACCGGCCTCGCGCATCCCGTGTGGTCGGCCCCGTCGGGCTATTTCTCGCCCGAGCATCGCCGCCAGTTTGTCGAATTCGCGATCGGTCGCGCCGAGAGCCCGCGCGGGCGCCCGACATTCGAAAAGCAGGTCGCCGACGGCCGGGTGATCTACGGCACACCCGACACGGTTATCCCGAAGCTGCGCCGCGTGCTCGAAGAAACGCGACCCAGCATCTACGGGTTGTGGGGCAATGACGGCACGGTCAGCAATGAGGATGCACGTACCTGTATCCGCCTGTTAGGCCAGGAGGTCATGCCGGCGATGCGCGAGATCGGCAAGGAACTCGGCCTTGCCGACCCGTTCGAAACAAACGCCCCCGTCCACCTGCGCTACTCGACCGACCTCAAACAGATGCCGCAGGCCGCAGAGTGAGCGGAGCGGCGGCTGCTTTTCCGCTCGCGCTGATCCGTTTCCTGCCGCCACGCTGCGGGCCAGCGCGCCGCACCCAGTAGTGACGGCGCCTCGTAGCGCGGCTCGAGCCGCCGACAAATTCGCGCACCGGGTCAGCGGCACAATCACGAGCGCCCTCGCGCAGGACGGTGAAAGGGCACCGTCGCGCACATTCTCTACGCGACGATCAGCCGGTGCGTGGCGGTCGCCGCTATGCGTCCCCGCGCGCTCCGCGAATTGCGCGCCAAAGGCGTTCGGGGGTTGCGGGCATTTCGATGTGGCGGACCCCGAGCGGCGAGAGGGCGTCGACAAGCGCGTTGGCGACCGCCGGCAGCGCGCCGACGTTACCGGCCTCGCCCGCACCTTTCACGCCGAGCGGGTTGGTCCCGGTCGGTACCGGGTTGCTGTCGCAATGGATCGCCGACAGATCGCCGGCGCGCGGCATGGCGTAATCCATGAAGGAGCCGGTCAGGAGCTGGCCCGAGGCCGGGTCGAAGCGGATGTCCTCCATCAGGACTTGTCCCACGCCCTGCGCGATGCCGCCGCAGATCTGACCCTCGAGCAATAACGGGTTGAGCACCGTGCCGACATCGTCGACCACACTGTAGCGTAGGATCTCGACTTCGCCCGTGTCCTCGTCGATTTCCAATTCACAGATGTGGCAGCCATTCGGAAAGTTCTGCTGCTTGCAGCTGAACGTGGCGCCGGCGACCAGACCGAGGTCCATACCCTCGGGCAGGTTCTGCGGATTTAGCGATTCTTTCGCGACTTCGCCGATCGTCAGCCGACGGTTCGAGCGCGGCGCGGAGAAGAGGCCGTCGTTGAACGCCACCTCTTCGGTGTCGGCCTCAAGCAGGTAGCCTGCGATCGCCTTCGCCTTACCGACGATCCTCTCGGTCGCGAGATAAACGGCCGACCCACCGAGTGTCGCCGAGCGCGAGCCGCCGGTGCCTTCGCCGAGC
>JAFMSA010000370.1 GCA_017353855.1 Alphaproteobacteria bacterium | reverse complement strand
GAACTGCTCGGCGCGCGGCGTGGGTACCATGCCTTCGGGGGTGCGGACAAAAAGCTCGTCCTTCAGCATGTGCCGCAACCGGTTGAGCGCATGGCTCACCGCCGGCTGGCTGAGGCCGATCTTCGCGCCGGCGCGCGTGACGCTGCGCTCCTGCATCACCGCGTCGAACACGATGAGCAGATTGAGATCGAAGGCTCCCCAGTTCATCGCGGCGCCTTTAGCTCGTTATTCTCAATATGCATCTCATCATAATATCAATTCATTTGAAGCATTTCGCTGCCGCGCCTACCTCTCGTTCGTCTGCAGTTCGGAGGCAATCCCATGGCGGTTTTTTCAATCCTCACGGCGCCCTTTAAATCCTTCCAGGAGTCGCTGTGCCAGCAAACATGTATCGATCTCTTGGTGATCGACAACCATACGCTCGCCGATCTCGGCCTGCGTCGGGCGGATTTGCGCGCCGGGCTGTGGCAGCCTACCGGAACGGTCGACGGCGAGCCGCAAGCGTCCTCGGCGACGCCTGATGTCCCGATTTTCGATATCTGGCCGCCATAGTCCTGAGCGCCCGTTTTCGCGCGAGCCATCGCGGATCAGGCGGCGCCTCGACTTCGTTACCAGCAACGGAGGTTCTCCATGCAGCGCAAACTCATCCTTGTCGCCGCGACGGTTTCTCATCCAGATTGTCGCGTTATGGTCGACGTCCTGAACCGTATGCTCGAGCTGGGACGCCCGAGTTAGCCGCCAAGCCCGCCTCCATCCTATGCGCCGGCCGTCAACAAGGTATCACTACGGGTTAGTGCGCTGCCGCTTTCAGGATCACGTCAGGCCGCACTCGGGGGTCTCGCCGCATCAACTGGACGACATCACCCGCCCTGTTGCGAGGTGCTTGCTCCAGGGCACTGCGGATTGCCTCGGCCAAATCGGCAGGCCCTAAACGGTTTCATAATCGATGGGTCGGTTCTCCCACCATCTCGAATTTTTTCGGCATAGCCGGTGACAAATAGCACGTTGAGCTCCGGACGTTCATCCGCGCCAAGAAGGCTGTGGCAGTTCTTCGACTCCCTTCGAGCAACGGGTACACTGTCGCCGTAAACCCAAGAGATCATGGCGCCAGTCCGCGTCAAATGCGGTCGCCGGGAGCAGCGGCGTGGCCGGCCTCGGTTGCGGCCATATCCGAGGGTTGGGAATCGCGATCGTCTTTCTCTGCGGCCCGTTCGAGGACCGGGTAGGCGAGGGCCGCGATGTGCGAGTGAACGCGCCGCAAGTCACGGGTGATGCGCAGAAAATCGGTGTTGTCGATCCTGATGGCAACCGCGTCCGTTCCGGTCGGCATCCCTGGTGCCGACCGCATGCTCAAAGTCGCCGCTTCTGCTTCCAGGCGACGCAGCTGCCGCTTGCGCGCGACGAGCCGGCGCGCGCTCCGTAGTGCCGCATCGCCGCGCAGGAAAACGGTCAGCCCGAGACGCAAACTCTCGACCAGCTCGGCGTGCATGGCCGCGATTAGATCGAGCTCCTCCGGGGTGAATCCTCCGCCGCGCCGGGTTCGCTTGGCGGCGAACTCCACCAAATTGTTGGCGATGATGTCCGCGGCGTGTTCCAGGTTGATCACGGCCGACAAAATCTCCTGGCCGCGCGCGCCCTCGTCTTCGTCGTCGAGCGGCTGCTCGTTGCCAATATCCGCAAGGTACCTCCGGATCGATGCGCCGAGCCGATCCATGATGCGCTCGGTGCGCGAGATGTCCGCGGCGCGATGCCGGTCGCCCGAACGGAAGACCTCGATCGCGCTGCGCAGCATGCCCTCGAACATATCGGCCATGCGCAGGGTTTCGCGCGCTGTGTTCGCCAGGGACACGCTCGCGCTGTCGAGGGCCGCCGCTTCAAGGTGGATCGGCCTGGCCGGATCAGCCGGGCGGGGCGGGTCCGGAAGGAAGCGGACGAGCAACGCCGCAAGCCACTCCGTTACCGGGAGGAACAGCAGCGCGAGCGCCAGGTTGAACGCGGTATGGAAATCGACCACCAGGCGCGCCGGAGCGGGTTCTATTTGAGCGAGCCATCGGGCGATCTGCGGAAGGAGCGGCAATACGAAAACGCAACCCGCCGCCCGCATCAGCAGATTGCCGAGCGGGAGGCGCCGCGCGATGGCCGAGCCCGCCTCGAAGAGCGGGGGCAAAGCGCTGCCGAGATTAGCGCCGAGGACGAGCGACAACGAACCCGCCGGCACGATCGCCCCCGATGCCGCCAACGAACCAATCAGGAGGACGACTGCGACACTCGAATGGCAAGCGTAAGTCAATGCCGCGGCGATCAACATTGCCAATACTGGCTCGCCGCCGATCGACCCGAGCACGGCGCGCAACGCAGGGAAAGTTTCCACCGGTTCCAAGGTGCGGACGAGCGCGCCCAGCGCGAGCAGCATAAGCCCGAGGCCGATGCCTACCCGGCCGAGATTTCTGCCTCGGCCGTCGTGGGACGAGCGGAAAACCACGACACCGATCAACACCAGGACGGGCGCCACTTCAGCGATATTGAAGGCCAAGATCTGGGTGATTAAGGTGCTGCCGACATTGGCGCCGAGCATGACCGCAAGAGACGGTGCCAATCCGATCGCGCCGCTCGCGGTGAACGAGGTCACCATCAAGCCGGTGGCCGTGCTGCTCTGCAAAACCGCGGTTACCGCGAGGCCGGCCAGAAAGGCATAGAAACGCGCGCGTCCCCCGGGTCGGGACAGAGTGCGGCCGAGCCAGAGGCGCAGCTCGGCACCGAAACCCCGCTCGATGCCGGTGCTGACCATATGCGTGCCCCAGAGAAGGAGCCCAACATAGCCGCCGAGTTGCAGAAGGGTCACGGTGCCCGACACTTCTCTCCTACCTTCCATACAACGTCCGGCATTGGCACCGGCTCGCGCCGATTAAAACGCTTTCGTCCGACGGCCATAACACGGTTCTAATGAGAGCGCGACTGACCGCTCCCGCCCGTTGCGTGAAGGGGTGGGCGGTCCCGCTGCGCCGAGAATGACCGCGTAGCACCATAGCAAGCGATCTCCTGCCAGAGACCTGGCGCAATGCGCCTTCGCGCGCTTGCGGCACCGGCGCGCGATTATAGGATTCATGCGTACTTCGGACGAGGGAGTGCTCGAGACAAAAGATGTTCGACCTCGTCTTGCGACGAGCGGCGGTTGCCTCGAAGGGTTCACCAGCGTGCGGGGTTTTGCTTGTCACGGGGACTTCGCGATTCTTGCCCACCTTTCAAGTCGGCCTCAGGTGCCCTCTCGATCTCTTTCGCCATGCTTTCACACCGCGCGATTTCCGCTCCAAGATGCTCCCTTAGCCAGGACGTCGTCGCCCTCATCAGCAGACTCCGACCGCGCGCAGCGGCTGCGCGATAGGACGCGGCTAGGCGCTGTTTAATTGGCATTGCTCGGCCCGGGTCAGGCTGACCAAAGCCGTGATCACGGCCAGCGCGAGGCACTCCGCGAGTGCATTGATAACCCAATTCATCGCGGCGCTCGCCACATTGTCCGCCCACCCACGTCCGGCTGTGTCAGCAGACCGGATGACATAACCGTGCGCGGCCAGCAGGTCGATTACTCTACCGGCCGATACTACGCTGGGATCGTACTCCAGCAACACGCTCCCGGTTGGCGCTGACTGCTGTCACGCCGTGGATTTGCGCGAGCTGGTGTCGCGCCTGCTCACTCGCAGAGGTATTCCCTTTCAGCCCGGATGACCGGAGGCGAAGCCGTCCCGGGAGGTGATGCGCGAGACCAAATTCGAAGACGGCCGGGCGGTCCCCAGCCGTAGCCGCAATCGGGACGCGCACAGCCGCGCACTTCATATCGGTATTGCTGACCATTCTCCGTCTCCATGCAGGCACCCATCCAGTGCCGAGGAGGCGGAAGAGGGCTAGCTTAGTGCTGAGCCGTCTGACTACTCACTCGGAACCACCAGTTGCCTGCGCTGCTACTCGGTTGCGGTTCCATCGTCATATCCGTTGATGCAAAGTCTCCTCCGCTCGGAAGCGAAGGGGAGCCAGGGCGGAGATGGGAGTCTTGCGTGCCGTGTCAACGCCAAACCGCGGCAGGAGCCGGCGCCGGTCGTCGCGCAAACTGCATATCGGTGTCGATGCCGACACCGGGCGGGTTGTCGCGGCGGCACTGACCACCAACGATGTCGAAGACGGCGCGCAGGTCCGTTCCTTGCTCGACCAGATTGATCGTCCCATCGCTTCCCAACCCTCGTAACTCTACTGCACGTCAGGGCGGGCCGCCGGCCTCAGCCCTCGGACATACGTCTAAAATCTAAGTATGGTGCGAGTCACAGTAGCAGAGGGCAAGAAATGTTTTCGGGCATCAAAGAGGCGCTTGCTGGACGTACATTCTATGGGCGATTTGAATTAATAGTGTCCGGTTTTATACTGCTGTTGATCTCGGTCATCATCGTCTATACCAGCATACTTGCTTCAATTACCGTGGCCGAGGACTTTTTCTTAGGAATGCAATTTATTGAAACCGGGGTCGTCAAAGATACGTTTGGCCTGATACTGACTATATTAATTCTTCTGGAATTTAATCATTCGATAGTATCGGCGTTGCGTCAGCGAGAAGGATCGATACAGGGTAGCATTATCGTGCTGATTACAATCACAGTCATAGCACGGAAACTTATTTTATTGGACTACGCATCGGCGACCCCGCAATTGTTGCTCGGACTCGGTGGTCTTGCACTCGCTCTCGGGGCACTTTATTGGCTCATTGCCGGCGTCGAACGAAGGAGAAGAGGCGGCCAATAAAATGAAATCGCCGTCGTCGTCGCGAATAGTCCGGCAGGCTTCCTGGGGCACAGTTGCAAAGCAAGATCGACCACCGAGACCGCTGCGCTGCTCGACGCCGCGAAGGCGGGCCGGCATGGCTTCGCGGCGAGCTGTCGTTATCGGGTTTTACCTACAGCATCCGACCTATCGGGGGCCTGGCGCACGCACCGCAGGATCGGTGTCTGCCTTTCATTGGACCGGTGCAGCACTTGCGCGATGTCCACGTCGTCACACCGCAGGCTGATCCCCTCGCTGACCAGCGCCGGTCTGCG
>JAFMSA010000040.1 GCA_017353855.1 Alphaproteobacteria bacterium | reverse complement strand
GGTCGAGAAACACCGCCTTTTTCAGAACGGTGCCCTTGCGCAAGCTCAGCAGCTCAAGAATGCAATACTCCTTCAAGGTCAATCGCACGGGCTGGCCGTTGACCGATACGCCGCCGGTAGCAAGATTGACCATAAGCTTGCCGGTCCTGACCGTCGACCGGTGCGCCTTGGAGCGGCGCATTATCGCCCGAACGCGAGCGCTCAGTTCGCGACTACCGAAGGGCTTGGCCAGGAATTCGTCGGCTCCCAAACCGCGAGACTTGATATTCCGGTCGAGTTCATCTCGAGCCGAGAGGATGAGTAGCGGCGTACGCACCGGCGCTGCACGCAGCCGGTGCAACATCCGATAAGCTTGGATGTCAGCCAGCGTCAGGTCCAGGATAATAATGTCGTAATCGTAAGCCAAGGCCATCTGCAGGCCATCCTTCCCCGGCCCGACCGCATCACAGGACAAATTCTCCTTTTCCAAAATTGCCCTGATGCTGGCTGCCGTGCGGATGTCGGCCGCGGTAATAAGCACGCGGATGCGAAGCGCCCGTTTTCCAGCGGACACCGCCGGCCCGGTTAATCGAAGCGACGGTTGCCCGTAGCAGGGACCCGTGGCGCGTCGGTGCGCGCAGGAAGCGCGTCGCGGTAGATCTGCAGGCGAGTGACCCGCAAGCCCGGCGTGCCGTGGCTCTCCATCGCGTGTTGCCAAGCCGTCAACTCCTCGGCCGAAAGCTGATATCGCTCGCATGCTTCCGCAAAGCTGAGCGCGCCGTTACGCACGGCATCGACGACCATGGCCTTGCGTCGCGGGGACCAACGCTGCGTGTTTATTGGCGGCAAATCGCTGCCAATATTCGCGCGCAAGGGAGTGCCGGCATCTCTCTTAGGTTCTGCCATCTGTCTCTCAGTCGGCCCGCTCCCGAGCCGCTACCGCCGGTGTTCGGGTCGCCGACACATGGGTTGCACCGCTTGTTTGTTAATTTTGTTACGCCTGAGATGGCTCCCCGGTCGGCCCTCGTCTTGATAATTAACGCCAAATATTTGATAAGAGCTTCCAGAGGTGCCGGAGTGAAGAGGGTTCCCCACAGCGAGTTTCGAGGAGGTCCGTTTCTGTGGACCCGGGGTATCGGTGCGGGGGAAACATTAGGCTATCTGGAACGAAACGCCATTGACGCCGGGCCGCTCTTGGCCAAAGCCGGGATCTCGCGAGGTCAATTGTCGCAGGGCCGCGGCACCATATCCGCCACTTCGGAGTACCGGTTCCTCGAGCTCGCCGCCAGAGAGATGAACGACCCGCTGCTGGGACTGCATGTCGCGGCAGAAATGGACATGCGCCGCGCAGGCATCCTCTTCTATCTTGCCGCTTCTTCGGGAACGGTCCTGGAAGCGCTCGAACACTTGGCGCGATATGCCGGAACGGCAACCGAAGCAGTCCTCGTGGAGGTCGCGCGGCACGACGATGAGACGGTCATGACTGTCCATCCTGCGCGCGCGCAGGACGAACCCCCCGCACAGTTTGCCGAGTTCATTGCACTGGGTCTCATTCGCATGCTGCGCTTGCTGACCAACCGCGATATCGCGCCGTCACGCGTGACCTTCGTGCACACCAGGCGTTCGGGCCTGAGGGAAATCCACCGCATTATGCGCTGCCCGGTCGCGTTCGCGCAGCCCGCGGACAGCTGGGCCTTCCCACAAAGTGTCGTCGAGCTGCCGATAGTTTCCGCGGACAGCCATCTGCTCAAGCTGCTGACCGCGCACGCCGACGACCTGCTTGCCGAGCGGCGGTCGGTAACCGGACTGCGAAGCATGGTCGAGAACCAGCTCCTCCGCCTGCTCCCCGGCGGCAGGGCGCAGGCTGCAACAGTCGCGCGGCAGCTCGGTTTGAGCACGCGGTCATTCACGCGATACCTTGCCGAGGAGGGCACGTCTTTCAGCGAAATTCTCGACCACCTGCGCAACCGGCTGGCCCGTCGTTACCTCGCGGATGAGCGCATCTCACTCCAACAGATCGCTTGGCTGCTCGGTTATTCGGAGCTTTCCGCGTTCAATCATGCGTTCAAGCGGTGGTTCGGCATGTCGCCCGGGCGGGCGAGGATGCACCCGTCCCGGCTCGCGCGCCGTCCATGAGGATGCCGCGCCGAAGAGCTGTGGTTTGGAACGGTGCCTGACCACTGCCGATCGAGCTTCACTGCGGCGGCTGCCCGGGCAAGCCGCGGCGGCTTGGTGGCACTCAGTCTGCAATGCTAGGCTGATGCCAGGCGTATGCACTGTCATTCGAGGAGGGCGAGCATGGACAAAGCGCTGACGGGTATTCGTGTCGTCGACATGACTCATAACCAGGCTGGCCCTGCTTGCGCGCAGATTCTCGGTTTTCTCGGCGCCGATGTCATCAAGCTCGAAGAGCCGAAGGGGGGAGACATAGCGCGCCGCAACATGCGCGACCAGGATAGCGACAGCCTGTTCTTCTTGTTGTTCAACGCCAACAAGCGCAGCCTGACGCTCAATCTGAAGACCGGCAGGGGCAAGGAGTTGTTCAAGGCACTGATCGCCAAATCCGATGTTCTTGTCGAGAATTTCAGCCCGGGCGCGCTCGACCGGCTCGGGCTCGGCTGGCAGGTCCTGTCGGAAATCAACCCGCGGCTGATCTATGCCACGATCAAGGGCTTTGGCAGCTATGGGCCCTATGCGAAGTATAAGAGCTTCGAGCCGGTCGCGCAGGCAATGGGCGGCGCGATGAGCGTCACCGGCTTTCCGGAAAACCCGCCGACTTACGTGCTGCCGGCAATCGGCGATTCGGGGACGGGCATGCACATGGCGATCGGCATTCTCGCCGCACTGCAGCAGCGTCACAATTCCGGTCGCGGGCAGCATGTCGAGGTCTCAATGCAGGACGCGGTCGTGAACCTGATCCGCGTCAGTCTGCGCGACCACCAACGGTTCGGCCAGGCGATGCCGCGTCGCGGCAACCAGCTCGGCCAAGGCGTGCCCAGCACGACGTACCCATGTGCGCCGGGCGGGTCCAACGATTACGTATTCATCACCGCGCAGCAGCAAATGTGGCCGGCGATGGCGCAGGCGATGGGCCGGCCCGAATTGGCCGACGACCCTCGCTTCAGCACCGCGGAAATGCGCTGGGAAAATCGCCAGGCGCTGAACGCGATCATCGAGGAATGGACACGCCAGCGCAGCAAATACGAGGTGATGCGCCTGTTGGGAGAGGCCGGCGTGCCGTGCGGCGCTTGCCAGGATACCGGAGAGGTGTTGGCCGACCCGCATCTGAAGGCGCGCGAGATGATCATTGACATCGACTACCCGACCCGCGGCACGTACAAGACCGTCGGCTGTCCGATGAAATTGTCGGAGTCGCCGGCGGAGGTAACCCGTCCGCCGCTTCTCGGCGAGCATAGCGAAGCGTTGCTGCGCGAGCTGTGCGGCGTGGGGAGCGAGGAGCTCGAACGCCTGCGTCAGGATGGCGTGATCTGAAGAACCGATCTCGCTGGCGGCGCGAACGCTCGGTACCGGGCAATCCTCGCCCGCTCCGGCACACCCGACAGGGATCCGACCCGTACCGGCAGGTGCGCCAGGCTCTGCGACGGGGGCGTGACATGCGCAGCGGCATGTGCGAACCCTTTGCTCCGTGTCGCAGCCGCGGTCCGGCGCACATGGGACGTGCAAGGCGGTTATGCGGCCCGGGCGCCCTTCTATGATGCGACGATTGACGATCGGCTCGATCTCTCCTTCTGCTGAATTCGCCGGGCCTGGTTGATTGGAGCAGGATCGCTGCGGGCGCCGATCTGGCCCGCATACCCGCCGTATCGGGCCAAGCAGATCTACGAGAGGCTGATCGGCGCCGATGCGGTCGCGACAGGCCTGGCCGAGATCCGGCGGTCTCCTCCTTTGCCGTTCGCCACATCGGCGAGCTTGGCGGATATTACGCCGAGGGTCCCCGCGTCGTCCGTCAGAACGGCCGGATTGTCGTCGTCTGAAACGCGCGCCGACGCATCTGATTGCGCCGGATCGCGAGCCGGTTGCAATCGCCAACGCCATTCATCGGGCGGGTGAGCGCGTATAGGCGCCGCGCCGGCTCGACCTGCTCGAATTGCGCGAGCAGCTTGTCGATGCCGACGGGCTCGGGCAGAATCCGAGGACGGCGAACCATGCGGGCCACCCGGTCGGCCTTGCGATCGTGTGGGCCGCGGCTGACCCGGGGTGAGGGAGGAATGACGCTACGATTGACAATGGCCTTTTCCGACAATCCGCGCGTCCAGCCGCTGAAAGACGGGACGGTGAAGCCGCAGAATATCGAACTCGACTGCATCACGCTCGATCCCGGCACGCTGTTCTACCGCAACCTGTTTTATGACGAGTTCGACGTCTCCGAGATGTCGATTTCGGAGACGCTGCTGGCGCTGGAACGCAGTAACGGAAGGAGATGGGACTGGTCTGCACTGCCAGTCTTCCTGAGCCGCGGGCACCACTGGCCCTATCTTTACGTGAATACGGCGTCAGGCATTGCCAGTCTCGCCGATATGAGAGGCAAGCGGATCGGCGTGCCGGATTACGACATGACGGCGGCGCTGTGGTTTCGGATCACCCTGAAGGACCTCTACGGCATCGAAGCCAAGGACAATGTCTGGTTCAACGGCCGCACAAAAGAGCTTAGTCATGGCGGGGCGCTGGGTCTCGACCGGGCGGGGCCGGTGGGGGTGACCCACCACTGGCTTACCGCCGAGCAAACTATGGACGTAATGCTCGACCGCGGCGAACTCGACGCGTGCACGGCGATCCGACCGCACACACGCGTTACCGCCGGCGATCCCACGGTCATCGACCGCTGGGGGGGCACACAGCTTCGTGACAACCCAAGACTGCGCAGGCTGTGCGGGGATGACGGCAAAGCCGTCGTCTTCGAATTTTATCGGAAGACCCGCTTTTTCCAGCCCAACCATCACGTCATCGTACAGAACCGTATCCTGCGCGACCATCCCTGGGTGGCGCTCGAGCTGTTCGACGCTTTCCGGCGGTCCAAGGAAATCGCCTACGAGCGGGCAAGACACTGGGCCTCGACATATCTCTACTTCCCCGGGAAGGATCTCGAGGAGCAGCGGACCGTCATCGGCGACGACCCGTATCCCCTCGGGCTGAACGTTATGGGACGAAATATCGAGCGCGCAATTCAGGGTTCGCTCGAGCAGGGATTGCTGAGCAAGCCACTCCGGCTGGAGGATATCTACTATCGCACGACCCTCAAGACCTGAGCGGAAGAGGTAAGCAACCCCACGGCTAAAGCCGGGGCCTTTCGGTCCGAACGAAAGCCGCGCTCATCCCCGTCAGTCGAAGAGAAACTTGGAGACAGCGTTGTCAACGAACTCAAGACCGACGTCCGAATGCTTCCTCAGGTCCGACCTCTCGAAGGTGCGGTTGCAGACAATCCCTGGGGTGGGGACGAAACGGATCGTACTCAAACGCTGCCTGGCAACATCGGCGAGGGAAACACAAGCCAAAAGCCTCCTCTTAGTAGGCCCCTTCCAGGGGAAAATGGGGTGTCTCCGTCCTGGCGGCGGAGCTCCCCCCATGTCTAAAGCCAGGGGGGTTCGATGATCGGCTGGCGAGCGAGACTGGGGTTCCTGGTGCCCCCGGGAAACCCGACGGTAGAACCCGAGATGATCGCCTTGGCGCCGCAAGGCGTCTCAGTCCATTTCCACCGAATGACCGCACGCGGCGTCGGCGGCTCGCTCGATGGGCAGCACGAGCGCAACCGCATGATGGTGGATAGTCTCGACAGCAGCATCGAGTTGTTGGCGATGGTGAACCCCGACGTTGTCGTCATCGCTCACACCGCGACGAGCTATTATCTCGGTCGCCGCGGAGAAGCCGACCTGCTGGCGCGGCTCGAGCACAAGGCCGGCACTCGGGTGGTCACAGCGTTCGGCTCGGTCCTGTGCGCGCTGGAGCGGCTCAGTGTGCGCCGGGTCGCGCTGGGCGCGCCCTATTCGCCGGAGATCACGTTGCAGGGCAAGGCGCATCTCGAAGAACACGGCCTGCAGGTGGTTGACGTCGCGAACCTGCAGGGCGTCACAAACATCTATGACGAGACCGCCGAGCGAGCCTATCGTCTTGCTCGCGGTGTCGACAGGCGGGACGCAGAGGCCGTGTTTCTCAGCGGTACCGGAATGCCGACATTGGCGGTCTTGGAACTGCTCGAACAGGATCTCGCAAAGCCGGTAATTTCGAGCGCATCGGCAATGATGTGGCACGCGCTTCGTCTCGCCGGGGTCGGCCAGTCGATCGCCGGCTACGGACGCTTATTGACTTTGAGCTGATCCGCGAGGCCGAATATCAATTGCGGGGCGCTGATACCGGCTAGACTGAACTCGCCGATCGGCAAGAATTCGCCCGCGCAGTAGTGCGCGAAGTCACCGGATGCAAGAATTGCCCGGCCCAGGCGGGCGGTGAGCTTCTCGAGGCGTGCGGCACAGTTGACCGCCGGACCAATGCAGGTGAAATCGAGCCGGTTGCCGCTGCCGATGTTGCCGTAGAGAACATCGCCGATGTGCAGTGCCAGGCCGAACCGCAACCCCGGCATCGCCGAGCTGGCGAGTGCCGCGATGTTGGTCTGCACCCGGCGCGCCGCGGCGCGCGCGCGCTCGCACACCTCCGTCTCGTTGCCGGCAACCGTAAAGATCGCCAGCAATCCGTCCCCCATGAATTTCAGTACTTCGGCGCCGTGATCGAGGATCACCGGCACCTGACAGTCGAAATACCCATTGAGAAGGTCGATCATAACGCGCGGCGGCAGACGGTCGGCCAGTGCCGTAAACCCGCGCATGTCCGACAGCCAGATCGCCGCGTGGATCTCCTCGATATCACCGCGCCGGATTCGCCCGCCGAGAATCCGCCCGCCGGCGTCGTGCCCGACATAAGTATCGAGCAGGTTGCTGGCCGTCCGCCGCAGTGCCCGGATTTCGGTAACCCGCGCCAGCGGCGTGATGATGGCCTCGATCCCTGCGAGCTGCGCGTCGGTGAAACCGCCGGGCGCGCGCGTCGTGCAGGTCACGACATGAACGGCCCCGTCGGTAAAGAAAAGCGGCGAAGCCAGGTAATCGGTCACTCCCTCGCCGCGGAGCTCCGCTAGCACCGGAAAATCCGCCGAATAGTCGGGATCGAAGAGCTTGCGCCGGATCGGCTCGCCCGTCGAATAAACGCGGGCCACCGGACTGTCGCGGAAGTTTGCGGTATCGAGGAGCTCGAACGGCGCTTCCGACATCTCCACCGCCGCGCCGGGACGCCAGATCAAGCGGCGCCCCATGACGTTCGGGTGCAGGGTTCGCACGAACACGGCGACACGCCACAGCGGAATGCCGCAGGCGAGGAGGCGCTCGCACAATTCGCTCAATACCTGCTGGGGCTGCGGTGCCGACCGGGCGCCGTCGATCAGCCAATCCGCAACCGCCCTGACCTCGTCAGTGGACATTGCGACCGAATTGATTGTTTTCCGAGCGAAACCAATATTCGTATAGTGCCACAGATGGGGAACGAGATGGCGATCGAGGTGATCCCGCTTGGTCCAATACTCGGCGCCGAGGTGCGGGGGATTGATGTGAGCCGACCGGTGCCGGTCGCGCTGTTTGCCGAGATCGAGGCGGCCTTCAACCGCCACGCCGTCCTGATCTTTCCCGAGCAGCCGGTCAGTGACGAGCAGCAGCTCGCGTTCAGCCGGTTGTTCGGCCCACTCGAGGTCAATCCCAACTATGCCGGCGCCAAAATGCGGCTGCGTCCCGACGTCGCCGATATTTCGAACCTCGACGCGGAAGGTCGCGTACTCGCACGAACCGATCCGCGCAACCTCTTCAACCTCGGCAATCAGCTCTGGCATACCGACAGCTCGTTCAAGCGCATCCCCGCGAAATGCTCGCTGCTGTCGGCCCGCGAGCTCCCGTCATCGGGTGGCGAGACCGAGTTCGCGGACATGCGTGCCGCCTGGGATGCCCTGCCGCCGGCAAGGAAGTGCGAACTTCACGGCCTCGCCGTCGAGCACAGCATCTTCCGCTCGCGCAGTCGGATCGGCTTTGCCGATTTCAACGACGACGTCTTCAAGCAATTGCCGCCGGTACCGCAGGCTCTGGTGCGCAACCACCCGGCTTCGGGCCGCACGAGCCTCTATCTCGCCTCTCACGCCTCGCACGTCATCGGCTGGCCGGTCGAGGAGGGGCGGGCGCTGATCGAGGAGCTGATCGCGTTTGCGACCCAGCCGCAATTCGTCTATCGGCACCGCTGGACGGTCGGCGATCTCGTCATCTGGGACAATCGCTGCACCATGCACCGCGGTCGCCCCTACGACGACACGCAGCGCCGTGTGCTGCACCGCACGACCGTCGCGGACCGGACGAGCACGCTCGAGCAGGAAGGGCTGGTTAAACTCCCCGCGGCCTGACGGAACCCTGCATCTCTGCTAACGGTCGCCCCATTTGGTCGCCTCGACCGTCTCCTCCTCAATCGCGTAGAACTCGTCGAGACCAACAAGGGTTTCGATGTCGTGACGCGCAGTGACGCATTCCTGCGGTCCGAGGCCGGTGAAATCTCCCGTCGCTTTCAGCTCCTCGAGCGCGCGCTTGTTGAAATGGAAGCTGACCAGAAGGTATAGAAGCGCGTCGAGCGCTACCTTGTAGCCCATATCCGCGAGCTGGGCGGCGGTAGCGACCGGACGGCCGTCGCGGTTCCCGCGGCTGACGACATAGACCAGCGGGATCCTGGCCAGTTTCGGTGCCTGCTGCAATTCGGCAAGGTCGCGTGGAAAGATCATCCCCAGATCGGCACCCGCCTCAGCCGCCAGGTTGACGCGCCCGACCGCCTCGTCGAGACCCTCGAACCGGCAGGCATCGCTTCTTGCGATGATCACGAAATCCTTGTCGCTCCGGTCGCGCTGGCGGCAGGCGAACCGGATTTTGTCGGCAAATTCCCGATGCGGGATCACATGTGCGACATATTTGTGGTAGTGCGCCCGCTTCGGGAACAGCTGGTCCTCAATGTGAATCCCGGCGATACCGGCATGGATGAACTCGCGCACAGCGCGCATCGCGTGCAACGGCTCGCCAAAACCCGCGCCGGCGTCCGCGAGCACGGGGATGCCGACCGCCCTGGCAACCTCGCCCGCCACCCGGACTTGCTCGTCCAACGTCAACAGCGGCTCGGAGGTCGAGCGCGAACCGCCGGTCACAAATCCGCCGACATACGCCGCCTTGAACCCCGTCTGCTCGATCAGCCTGCCGCCGAGCGCGTCATAAGCGACCGGGATGTGGATGAATGCCTCTCGGGCGAGAAGCCCACGCAATGCCGAGCTTCGGCTGGCCATGTCTCCTCCTCGAAAAACCCGTCCGTCCTGCCCCTTTCACGGCGGCGCTCATGAGGGAGCGACGGCGAGCTTGCGCCGATGCCGCCGCACGATCAACCATTGGCATCGCGCGTGGGGCCGCAGCCATCCGGGTTGCCCAACTGGTGTGAGGTTTCGTCTTCTGCCCGGCCCGCGCCGGCTGATCGCGTGTGACTCTATCGCCCTTTTGGAGACGGCACGGAATTTCGTGCTCAGCCGCACCCGCAGCGGGGACGCCCGCGACCCAGCCGAGTTCAGCCGCCTTCGCCGACCAGCGTCAGGATCACCTCGCGGCAGTGAGGCGAGGCACGGTGTTCGAGCAGAAAGATCCCCTGCCAGGTGCCGAGCAGCAGCCGACCCTCGCTCACCGGTATGCTCAGCTGCGTTTGGGTCAGCATACTTTTGATATGGGCCGGCATGTCGTCCGGCCCTTCGTCATTGTGCCGGTAGCGGGCGGTGTCCTCGGGGACGACCCGCGCGAGAAACGCATCGAGATCGTGCCGGACGTCGGGTGATGCGTTTTCCTGAATCAACAGCGACGCCGAGGTGTGCCGGATATAGATCGTCAGAAGGCCGACGGAGATTGCCTGGCGCTCGGCCCAGCTCGCGACCTCGGCAGTGATCTCCTTGATCTCGCGCGGCGCGGTACCGATCGACAGGCGGGTTTGGGCGATGTGCATCGGTAATATTCTCCGCTTGCCTATATGGGGTTGCCGCAGCCCTGCGGCGATCCCCTTCCGCCGAGCCGCCGGCGGACTTATCCTTGCGTCGATGTCGCGAAAATCCCGGCCGATATCTGCTTTCTGCGCCGTCACGTCCGCGGCACTGCTGGTGGCCCCGGGAGCGGCGCGCGCGCAGACCACTGATCTGTTGCTTGTCCTCGCCGCCGATGTATCGCGCAGCATCGACACAGACGAGTTCTCGCTGCAGCGCAAAGGGTATTCCGCGGCATTGACCGATCCGCGCGTCCTCGCGGCGATCCGCGGCGGAGCGACCGGCGCAATCGCGACATGCTTTGTCGAGTGGTCCGGGGCGGGCGAGCAGAATGTCGTCGCCGATTGGACGGTGATCCGCGACGGGGAGGATGCCGGCAGGCTTGCGGCGGCGATCCTCGCCGCACCCCGCTCCTACATCGGACGGACCTCGATCAGCGGCGCGATCGATTACGCAATGGAGCGCCTTGCCGCGGCACAGCCGCGGGCCAGTCGGCGCATCATCGACATCTCGGGTGATGGCACCAACAATTCCGGCCGGCCCGTCACCGAGGCGCGCGACCAGGCGCTGGCGCAGGGTGTGACGATCAACGGGCTGGCGATAATCAACAACAAGCCGAACCCCGGTTATGTCGTCCATACGCAGCCGCCGGGCGGCCTCCCCGAGTGGTACCGGGAGAACGTGATCGGCGGCCCGGGCGCTTTTCTCCGCGTCGTCGAAGATTTCCATTCCTTTGCCGACGCGCTGACAAACAAGCTGGTGAGCGAGATCGCGACGCTTCCACCGCCGCCTCGAACCGCGTGGCGGTGACGGTAACGGGATTTCGAATGTCCTCACTCACCTGTTAGGCTGAGGCTCGTTTGGGGGCGGCGAGGCGAGGCGTCAATGGCGGGGTTCCCATCAGAGGTCGATGTCGCGGTCATTGGTGCCGGCGCCGCCGGGATCGGGGCGGCCCGGCGGCTCAAGGAAGCAGCCTCGGCTTCGGTGCTGGTGCTCGAGGCACGCGGCCGCGTCCACACGATCGCGCCGGCCGGTTTTCCGCTCGATCGCGGCGCCGAATGGCTCCATTCTGCCGACCGCAACCCGCTCTCGCCGCTGGCACAGCAGCTCGGCTTCTCGGTTCATCGCCGCCGGCCGGAATGGGTCAGCCGGCTGCGGCGCAGCGGCGAAAGCCCGGAGGCGGAGGCCGATTGGATCGCTACGCGTGAGGCGCAATTCCGGGCGCGTAGTAAAGCGGCACTGGACACGCAGGATCGCCCGCTGTCGGAGCTCCTGGTGCCGGGAGGGCGCTGGAACGAGCTGCTCGACGCGACCAGCACTTGGGGGAACGGCGCGGAACTCGACCGCGTCTCCGTCAAAGATTACGTCCGCTACGAAGACAGCGGCGTCAATTGGCGTCTGCGCGAAGGCTACGGGCGGCTGTTCGAAGCGCTCAGCGAGGATCTGCCGGTGGCGCTCGACACGGCAGTGTCGCGGGTCGACCATAGCGGCCGGGCGATCCGGCTCGAAACAGCCGGCGGCACGCTCAGCGCGCGCAGGGTGATCGTCACGGTGCCGACCTCGATCCTGGCCTCGGACGCGCTGCACTTCGACCCGCCGCTTCCGGATAAGGCCGCCGCTGCGGCCGGCCTTCCACTGGGGGTCGACGACAAGCTGTTCATCTCGCTTTCCGGCTCTTCTCCGGGTGTCGATCGTGACATCTTTCTCGTCGGCTCGACCACCTCGCGGGAAACGATGAGCTATCAGGTGCGGCCGTTAGACCGGCCGGCAATCTACTGCTTTTTCGGCGGGCGCTGGGCGGCGGCGCTGGAGCGGGAAGGGGAGGCGGCGATGTTCTCCTTTGCAGCGGGCGAACTCGCGAGCCTGCTCGGTAACGCAATCCGGCGCCAGATTGCGCCGCTCGCCTCGACTGCCTGGCTACAGGACCCTTGGGCGCGCGGCTCCTACTCCTACGCGCTCCCCGGCCACGCCGGTGACCGGGCCGTGCTCCGCGCCCCCATAGACGACCGCCTGTTCTTCGCCGGCGAGGCCTGCTCACCAAATTTCTTCTCGACCGCCCACGGTGCCTATCTGTCGGGAATTACGGCTGCCGAAGCCACGCTCGCCAGCCTGAGCGCCGGTTCCCCCCGGATCGCGAGATCATTGCGAGCGGAATAAACCCAGCATACGCAGCCCGGGGGGTCTTGCGCGGCTGCGGAGCCTAAAAGGCGCTGCCGCATCAAAATCTGAGGACGTCGCGATCCGTTTCCTCGTGGCTCGCTGCGGCTCTCGTTGTCGCAGGGTTGCGCAGCCCCGAACTCAGTTAATTAATCCTTATCAGGTCCAGCTTGTAGACGGGCGGAAAGGCGCGGCATTTCGTTGATGCCGACGACGCGGATCCCCGAATTGTCGATGTGGACCGTGCTTATCGACCCGAGGCCGACCTCTATGCGCGAATAGAGATCGAGCGGCATGCCGAGCGCGAACAACAGCGCGGCCCGGATGACATCGCCATGGCTGACGAGCAGCAGCCTGCCGTCGCGATGAACCTGCCGCAGGTCAAACAGAGTCCTTACCATCCGCTCCTGTACCTGGCGCATGCTCTCGCCGCCCGGCAGGGTGGCAATACTGCGGCAGGTGCTCCACAGCTGCCAGCGCTCGTCTTTCCTGACCGCCTCAAACGTCAGGCCGGTCCATTCGCCAAAATCGAGCTCGAGCAACCCCTCGCGGTATTGGATGGGCAGGTCGATCCGCTTTGAAACGATCTCGGCCGTCTCCCGGGTACGCTCGAGCGGACTCGAATAAAGCGCTTCTATACTCTCACCGGCGAGGCGGTCGGCGACCGCCGCGATCTCGGCACGGCCTCGAGCGGAAAGGCCGACCCCCGGCGTACGCCCGGCAAGTACACGGCCCCGCAGGACATGCTCGCCGTGACGCAGCAGATGAAAGACAGTCACGTTTCGATTACCTCCGATCTCCATCTTCTTGAGGGACGAAAGAGGCCCCCGCCAAACCCAGTGATCGTGTGCGCATGATGCGCCGGCCCTGTCGACGCAGCCGGGATCGACGCGCGGTAAGCCAAGGCTGCAGCACGGGCCGGATGAATGGAAGCCGGGTGCAGCCGCCGGCTTGCAACGAATTCGTGAGGTTTGTCTCCCCTTCCCGAAGCGAGTCCGCCCGGTGTTCCGCCAGTTCGTTTCGTCCCGGCAAGATAGACGCTCCCGTCTGAACTTAGGGCCTTGAGCGTTCGGCGGACCGAAAACTCGGTCAGCGCCGTGAGCCTGGGAGGCCTGGGGCCACCGTGCCCGGTGACGCTGTTGAGTGCGATCGGCGGCGCCGACCAGTCGTTCATGACAGCCTCGAGACGGCCGGCTTGCAGCCAAACCACAAACTCCGGCTGCACTGCAATTCCCAACCCTGACAGAAGTGACACATCAGGGCGTCGGCATTGTTGGCTCGCAACGGTCTGCTCACGGCGACGGCGTGCTCTTCGCGGTACCTGTTGAACTGCCATCGATCGCCCGAGGGCAGATACGAATAGCCCGGTCACGCATGCGCGGCCAGCTCACGTGGATGCGACAGCCGCCCGCGGGCGGCAAAATAAGCGCGCGGGCGAGCAGGCACCGCACCCGACACAGCCTGCGAGCCATCATGCTTTAATCCGTCAATCCGTCAGGGCGGCGATGCGCAGCGCCGGATCGAAGCCGTTGCCCGCCAAGTCGACGAGTCGATCGCCAAGATGCAGATCGACCGAAATCTCGTGACAGGCTGCGAAGAAATCCGGGAGCGCCGATGCCATCGGCACCCGCCCGCGCGGCACTGCCGCCTGCGCCAGCGCGTCGGCCGCCATCGCCTCGGCGTCGGTCAGGATCCGCGAGACACGCCCCGAGAGGACACGGCCGGTTTGGCTCAACGCCAGGCAGCGGGAAGTCCGGTAGAACAGGCGTTCGCCCAAGGGCCGCGCCGGCAAAGGAGCCTCTTTCGGCGACTTTGACGAATATGGCCCAGGATTCGAAATCAGGGAGGCGGGGCATCGACTGGGAAAGGATAAGTTTCAGAAGAATC
>JAFMSA010000369.1 GCA_017353855.1 Alphaproteobacteria bacterium | reverse complement strand
GGCAGCATCACGCCATCGGAATTGCGAAAGAGGTACCAGGCCGGGGCCGAGATCGCGATCGTCGACGCGCGCGAGGAGGGCCGCTTCCACGACCGGCATCTTCTGATGGCGTCGTGCATGCCGCTCTCCCGGCTCGAAGTGATCGCGCCGGTGCTCTTACCGCGGCGCTCGGCGCCGGTTGTCGTTTGCGACAATGGCGAGGGACTGGCCGAGCGCGCCGCCGCTCGGCTGGCGGAGGGCGGATACACCGACGTGACGATGCTCCGCGGCGGCGTGGCGGCATGGCAGGCCGCCTGCTTTCCCGTGTATAGCGGCGTGCATGTGCCGAGCAAGGCTTTTGCCGAGGTCGTCGAACATGACTGCGGCACGCCGTGGATCGGCGTACAGCAATTGGCCGAGAGGCAGAAGCGGGGCGATCGGCTGGCGATCTTCGACAGTCGCTCCTTCGAAGAATACCACTCGAACAGCATTCCCGGCGCGATCAGCGTACCCGGCGCCGAGCTCGTTTATCGCTTCAACGAGCTGGTGCCGTCCCCGGATACGTTCGTCGTCGTCAATTGCGGCGGGAGGACGCGCAGCATCATCGGTGCACAGTCGCTGATTGACGCCGGCGTGCCGAACCGTGTCGTGTCGCTGAAGGACGGCACGATGGCTTGGCATCTCGCCGGCTTTGAGGTCGTCTCGGGCGCCACTGGTCGTGCCCCCGAGATGTCGTCCGAGGGCATCGCGGCTGCGCAGCGCCGGGCCGACGCTGTGGCCCGCCGCTATCATGTTCCGGTCATCGATCACGCGAGGCTCGCCGAATGGCAGCGCGAGGCTGACCGCCGCACACTTTATATAATGGATGTGCGCGATCCGGCCGAATACCGCGCCGGCCACCTTCCGGGGTCTGTCATGACACCCGGCGGGCAATTGGTGCAGGAGACCGACAATTGGCTGGGCGTCTGGGGCGCGCGCGTGGTGCTGGTCGACGACACCGGGGTACGCGCTCGCATGACCGCCTCGTGGCTGCGGCGCATGGGTTGGGATGCCGTAGTGCTCGAGCGCGGGCTCGACGGTATCGAGTTGGAGCGCGGCGTGTCGGCTGCTCTTACTGACATCTTCCCGCTCGAGGGCCCGGAGCCTGCGATTATGCAGCCCGCTGAATTGGCGGCGAACCCGGCCGTTGTGGTCGATCTCGCGTTGAGCCGGCATCATCGCGAGGGTCACATTCCAGGCGCCTGGTTCGCAATCCGCGCCCGCCTCACCGATGCGCTCGAGAAGCTTCCGGGCGATGGCAGACTGGTGCTGACGAGCGAAGACGGCACAGTCGCCCGCTTTGCGGCCGCCGGGCTGCGCACCCGCATGCCGGTCAAGGTGCTCGCCGGCGGCACCGCGGCCTGGCAGGCCGCGGGATTGCCGCTGGAGACCGGAATGGACCGCCTCGCCAGCGAACCCGACGACGTCTCCGTATCGGCACGTGACCGACCGCCGGCCGAGCGTGAGCGCTATATGCGCGAATACCTCGCCTGGGAAATCGATCTCGTTAATCACATCACCGGCGACGCCGATTGCCGCTTCCGCCTGCAGGGCTAAGGCGCGCTAGGCGACGCGGGCGGCGCTGACTGCCCGCAACAGCGTCAGCAGCGCGCGTGCGGGGAGTCGCGACGCCTATCTCTCGCCGGCCGCGACGATCGCGCCGGTCGGAGCGTCGACTTGGAGCGGCCGTCCCGCGAGACGATCAAAGTACATCGAGCTTGTGAGCTCCGGCGAATAGGTGAGGATTCGCTCTGCTTCATCGACGGCGAGGCGGGCGCCGTCAGCCTGGGCGGCCGTGGCCGCCTTCTCGAGGCCGCCACGACGATATCGTAGGCGCTGACGTGGCGGATGCGCATAAGGTAGCGGTCGATGCCGTCTCGTGGACTTTTGTACAGCGGGAACTCGACGGGTTTCGCATTCGCAGGTCTTGTCAAGACGCGTAGAGGGAGCTCAACAGTCCCCTGCGGGCTCTCCATGACCAGGCGTCGAGCCGGCGACGGTACAGGCAAGGACCTCATACCGGCCTGCGGCGCACAGACACTCGGCGATGCCGCCGCCTTCAGAGCTCCGACGACGGCGACGGTGGAACGTTCTCGGGGCGTGAACAACCGGCATCTTCGCTGCATGCATTGTTTTTCGCGACCTCCTTCCGCTACGCTTGCGCAAAGATTGGGCCGGGAGGAGATGCAAAATGCGATTTCTTGACGCCGTTCTCAGCTTGGCTGCGCTTGCTCTAGTGGCCGCGTGGCCCCTGCATGCGGAGGAGAACGTAAACGCTCCTGTTTACGTTGTGACCTATTTTGATGCCGTCCCCGGTGCCGCCGCGCAGAGCGCCGCAATCACGCGGCAGTATGCCGAGACGAGCCGCAAGGAGGACGGCAATGCCGGTTTCGGCGTGTTTGAAGAAATCGGGCGCCCCGGCCGGTTTGCGATACTGCAAGCTTGGCGCGACAATAAAGCCCGGGATACGCATGAGGCGGGCGCAAACGCAACCGCCTTCCGCGAGAAGCTCCAGCCGCTAATGCTCAGTGGGTTCGCGGTGCGCCCGCACAGTGGTCTATCGGTCGCGGGATCACATGCGGGGCAGCCTCAGCAGGGGCTTTACGTCCTCACCCATGTCGACGTCTTTCCGACCTTCAAGGACCAGGCTGTCGAGCTCGTCAAAGCGCAAGCGGAGGCTGCCCGCAAGGACGCCGGCAATTCCCGATACGACGTGCTGCAGTGGGATGGACATCCGAACCATTTCACGTTGGTCGAAGTCTGGCGCGACCGCAACGCATTCAATACCGGTACCTCGGCGGCGCACACGAAAGACTTCCGGCACATGCTGACGCCGTTCCAAGGGGCTCTTTATGACGAGCGGCTGTACCGGGCGTTACGTTAATGTTGCGTTCATAATAGTCTCGTCCTGTCAGACCCGCAAAGGTCGGTCCAGATCGAGCGGTGTACCGTAGGCGATTGCGTATTACAGACCAAGCGCTCCCCAGCAGCTAGCGCGATACAACAACATCGTCTCTTCGTGTCTTCCTGCAGTGACCACGGGGCCCCGGGGTGTGGCGCCCGAGGTATTGCCGTAAGGTGCCGGAAGGAGCGATCGAGGATCGCCACCGCAGAAAAAGAGAAAAAGATTGCCGATCAGACGCCTTTGAGTGCTTGTTTCGGGCGATCGGGGGCACCGGGGCAATGGAACTCGTGAACAAGAGCGCATCGCGGCCTCGTTCCCCCGGCCCGGCAGCCTCAGTACCCGATCGCGCTGCGGCCGGTCGGCGGTCGGCGGCCATTATTGAGGTTGCGCCGAGAACGCCGCGGCTCGCATTTCAACGTCTAATCCAGTCCGCATCTGTGTCGCGGTAATTTGCACGCGGGTTCTCGTCTCGTCGTCTCGCCGCGGTCGCAGGTACCGAGAAAATGCGGAAATGCTGTCTGCGATCGTGCACCGTGCAACCAGGGTCGGACAATCTTCTCGGATGCCGATCACTGGCTACCGGCGGGTTATTCGTCGGCAAGTCTATAACCCTGGGATTGAGGCACCACGACCACTCATTGTGCAGCCGGCTCGACCGAACATGAGCATAATTGCCGCACGACGCTGGGAGCGGTGAGCCGCCTCCTCTTTTTCCTCTTTTGAGGAGAAATCTGCTGCTGATTTGCGATGATCACGGACCCGCCATCGCATGCCGCGGCGGTTGTAGTGCATTGCCGAACGCCGAGCCGACTGGCGAGGCCCGGGCGTTTTCCTTTCCGAAGAGCGCGTTTGGGAACCAGGCGGTTTCCCCAAGGGTTGTACAGATGCGTTCGTCGAGGAAGCGGCGTGCGGAATGTGATGTCGCCAGGGCGCTGTGCGCACAGCGCTGGCCCGAATGGCTGCGGACGGCTGGTCCGGCGGCTAGGCTGGCGCGGCGGCCATCGTATACCGCGAATTATTACCCGGCTCCTAAATTGGACGGCTTGCAGCGAAGACTGCCGGCCGGGGACACCAGTATGCTAAATTCATCGATTTTCCGGGTCGTCGAATTCTGCCGCCGATACGCTTGGTGGGTCATTGTGTTAGCGGTCGGGCTGGCGGCTGCGTCGTCGGTCTATACGGTGCGCCATTTTGCGATCAAGACCGACATCAAGGATCTCTTTCCGCCGGATTTACCGTGGACGCACCGCGCTTTCGCACATATGAAGGCGTTCCCGCAGGCGGATATCCTTGCGGTGGTCGACGCGCCAACGCCCGAGCTCGTCGAGCAGGCATCTGCCCAGCTAGCCCGCGCGCTTGCTTCCCGTACCGACGTTGTTCGCTCGGCACACGAGCTCCAGGGCGGCCGCTTCTTCACGCAGAACGGATTGTTGTACATGCCGACGGCCGACGTGGCGCGGCTGGCGCACGGCCTCACGAAAGCCGGTCCTGTGCTGCAGACCCTCGCGGCTGACCCCAGCCTCAGGGGAGCGCTGGGCGCACTGTCGTTCGGTCTCACGGGCGTTCAGTATGGGCAGATCGGGCTCGACGACCTGGCCCGGCCCATGACGATGGCGGGCGATACGCTGCAGGCGGCGCTCGACGGGCGGCCCGCGAGCTTTTCGTGGCGCGCGCTCGCCAGCGGCAAGGCGCCTGCGCCGCAGGAGCTACGCCGGTTCATCGAGGTCATGCCGGTGCTCAACTACACCGCGCTCGAGCCCGGCCGCACCGCAACCGATGCAATCGTTCAGACGGTACGTGACCTGAATCTGGACAGCCATTTTCAGGCGCAGGTGCGGCTTACCGGCCTCGCGCCGATGAACGACGACCAATTCGCGACAATAAGGGAGAGCGCTCCCCTCAACGCGGCCGTTTCAATTTCGGCAGTGCTTTTGATCCTTTGGCTGGCGCTGCGGTCTTCCAAGATGATCATCGCGGTCATCATCAATTTGGGGGTAGGGCTAGCGATCTCCGCCGCCTTTGGTCTCTTTCTGGTCGGCGCTCTTAACATTATTTCCGTCGCTTTCTTTGTGCTGTTTATCGGTCTCGGAGTCGATTTCGGGCTCCAGTTCAGCGTCCGTTATCGCGCGGAGCGTTACGAATATGACGATTTGCGCGC
>JAFMSA010000368.1 GCA_017353855.1 Alphaproteobacteria bacterium | reverse complement strand
TCGCCGATGCTTCCATAGACGAAGGCGTAGTGGTGCACTTTGTCGAAGGGCGTCACATAAGCATAGCCGGCGAGTTCGCCGATCTCGCTGGCTACCGTGAATTCGGCCACCCGCGTGACCAGCTTTTCGCGCGCTTGACGATAGGCGATCAAATCGGCCACCGAGATGCGCTTCAGCGCGTGTCTCTCCGCAAAGTCCTGCACCTGCGGGCCTCGCATCACGGTGCCGTCGTCATTGACGAGTTCACATATCGCCGCGACCGGCTCGATGCCCGCGAGCCGGCAGAGATCGATCGCCGCTTCGGTATGACCGGAGCGCATCAGGACCCCGCCGTCCTTGGCGACCAGCGGAAAGACATGTCCCGGCCGAACAAAGTCCGCCGGTCCGGAATTGCCGTTGGCGAGATTGCGGATTGTCGCCGCGCGCTCCTCGGCCGAGATGCCGGTCGTCGTGCCGTGCCGGTAGTCGACCGAAACCGTAAAGGCGGTGCCGTGGATCGCGTCGTTCTCGGCGACCATAGGCGCAAGATGCAGGCGCCGCGCGATCTCGGCAGTCAACGGCGCCGTGACGATGCCGCACGTGTTGCGGATGATGAAGGCCATTTTTTCCGGGGTGGCGTGCGCCGCCGCGACGATCAGATCGCCCTCGTTCTCGCGATCGTCGTCGTCGGTCACAACGACGATCTCGCCGCGGCCAAACGCGTCAATGGCTTGCCGGACAGGGGATTGGGACAAGATGAGCCTCCCGACGCCGCCGCTACCTGAAACCATTAGCAGCCAGGAACCTTGGGTTGGCCAGACGCAGCTTTGAGATGGTGAGCTGCCACAATATTTGTCGGGCTTGATCGTCTTGCGGCCCGGATCTCTCGAACGCGCCGGTTCTGAGGTCGTGAGCGAGCCGCCGCAGCAGACTTGCTGTTTCCCCGCCCTCTGCGTCGTAAAATTTCTCAAGCTCGCCGGCTACCGCGGGCGGTGCATGAGCGCTCGCCTCGGCTTCGCGCTCTGCGATCGCCATGCTGCTGGCGACGAGCCGCGCATCGAGGGCGGCCTCGTCCGGCAGCACAGGCAACAGATCTCTCAGGAGCACATCCCGGGCGAGAGCGAGCAGCGCGGGTCCGGTCGGCAGATCACGCACTGGAGGGTGCTCCATTCGGATCAAGCAGCATCAAAATCTCCAATTCGCACTCGCTCGCGCGCCGTCCGGTAAGGGCGAGCTCGAGATTGCGCTCGCCCCCGATCATGTAACGATCGCTCTGCTGCAGGGCAATGATTGCCCAGCGCACGCTCGCCAGAACTTCCCAGAAGAATGCTCGCGGCGGATCGACGGGGCTGCCCGCTTCGCTCTCGTAGCCGCGATAGAAGGGTGCCCGGTCGCTGATCCCGCCGGCTTCACGGTCGAGCCGTGCAAAGCGCCAACCCTTGCAGCAAAACCAGCCGATATCTTCGTGCGGATCGCCCCAACCGGCGAATTCCCAGTCGAGTATTCCAGTCAAGCGGTTCCCATCAAGCATGTAATTGCCGGTGCGGAAATCGTGATGACAGAGTACCGGCTCAACCGGCGGCGGAATGTGGTCCTCGAGCCAGCGGATGCCCCACTCGAGCACCGGACGTGGCACGGGGTGCCGGTCGAGGTAGGCTCGGAACCCGGCGATCTGCGCCTCAGGCCGCGCGTCTTGATAGGCAGGCAGGAAAGCAAGATCGGCGCAGGGCGGGCGGATCGCATGGATACGGGCGAGTTCGCGACCGAGACGCTCGGCAATTCCTGGGAGCTCCGGTTCAAGGACGGGGTCGCGGGTAATCCGGTAAGCTGCTGCGGTCCCGGTAACCCGCCGCATGATAAAAAACGGCTTGCCGAAAATCTCGGCATCCTCGCTTGCAAAGAGCGGTTCGGGCACCCTCACGCCCGCCGCGAACGCCGCCCGCAGCACGGCGAACTCCTGCAGGCGATCGAGGCTTGCCGGCACTCCTGTCGGAGCGGCGGTCCGCAACACGAGCGGTTGTTCCCCAGCGAGCGTGCCGCCTGCAAAACGCGCGTCGATTGCCCAATTTTCCTGAATGGCGCCACCCCGCAGGGGCTCGAGCCTGATAATCTCGACGTGGCTCGCCTGGCTGCCGCCGGCGAGAAACTGTGCCAGCGCGGCGCGCCGCTCGCGCCGCGGCTCAAATGGCGGCGACGCCGTGTCCGCCATCGACCGAAATGACCGTGCCCGTCACATAAGCGCTCGCCGGCGAGGCGAGGAACAAGAGTGCGCCGTCGAGATCCTCGGTCTGCCCGAGGCGCTTGAGCGGAATTCGGGAAATCAGCGCCTTGCCGGCCTCGGTCTGAAAGAAGGCACGGTTGAAATCGGTCTCGACATAGCCTGGCGCCACCGCGTTGACGAGGATACCGTAGCGCGCCAATTCCATCGCCAATACCTGGGTCAGATGGGTCAGCCCGGCTTTGGCGGCGCAGTAGGCCGGCACGCGGCGGATCGTGCGGAAACCGAGCACCGAGGAGATGTTGATGATGCGACCCGGACGCTTCAGCCCGACCAGGTGATGAGCGAACTCGCGCGCCGCCAGCCAGGCGCCCTTGAGGTTCGTGTCGACCACATAATCCCAATCGGCCTCGGTGTGCTCGAACAGCGGTTTGGAGACGACAACGCCGGCATTGTTGACAAGGATCGACAGCGGCCCGAGCTCGCCCTCGGCAGCCGTAATCCCGGCCGCAACATCCTCGGGACGGGTAACGTCACAGGCGATCGGCAGGCCAACTCCTCCGGCAGCTTCTATCTCGCGGGCCAGTTCCGCGAGCCGGTCGACCCGCCGTGCGGCGAGCGCCACTTTCGAACCGGCCGCGGCAAGGAGCTGCGCAAGGTGCCGGCCAATTCCGCTCGAGGCGCCGGTGACGAGCGCAACCTGGCCGGCGAGATCGAAGCTCGGCAACGGCGTCACGGCGCGACTCCCTTGGCGCGACCGCGTAACTCGTATTTCCGAATCTTGCCGGTGAAGGTCCTGGGCAAGGCCCCGAACGCGACGGTTCGCGGTGCCTTGCAATGCGCGAGGTCGGGGATGATTTCTTCTGCCGAAACCTGAGCGCTATCCGGTTTGAGCGTGATGAAGCCGCAACGGCGCTGGCCCCAAGCCGGGTCGGGTTTGGCGACGATCGCGGACTCCATGATGTATTCGGCGCTGCCCGGCGACGCTCCGTCAACCCTCTCGTCGCGCTCGACAAACGGCATTGGGGCCTCGGGTTCCTGCAGCGCCGCACTGACGTCGGGAACGAATCCCCGGCCGAAGATCAGCAGCTTTGCCCGACCATGCGCGAGAATGCACGCGACCGTGCGGGCGCGGCGGAGCAGCGCGTCCGCCGCCGGCGCGCCGTAAGGGGCTTCGAGCAAAGCCGGCACGTCCGGGGCCATCTGGCGACCGTGTCTGCCTACCCTACCCGCGCCGACAAAGCGCGCCGGCGCAGCGCCGGCAGCTGAACCGGGTGGCGCGATGAATGGCGGCGAGCTTTTTCCGGGTAAACCGCAGCGGCACCCGCCCGGAAGGCGGGCGGGCTAGTGCCGTGAAATTAGCCGTGTTGCGCGCACGGTATGGCGCCGCGTGAGGGCCCTCGTCAGGGGGAGATTCGGCTGATATCACGCTAACCTCTTCCCGGCAGCACGCTCGCAGCAGCCTGCCCCGCCGTACCCGGTCCGCGGGAAGACCTAGAGCTCGAACCCGTAGAGCTTGGCGGCGTTGGTGCGGGTGATCTTGTAGCGATCCTCGGGGCTGGCATCCTTGAAGTCCCGTGCAACGACCTCCTGCGAGTGCGGCCAGGTCGAGGCCTGGTGCGGGTAATCCGAGGACCACATCAGCTTGTCCACACCGATGAAGTGGCGGTTTGCGACGCCGACATAGTCGTCGATATAGGTGGCCCACATCTGACGAGCGAAGTACTGGCTGGGCTTCAGGCTCAATTTCCAGCCCGCCGCGTAGCGGTTGCGCTCGAACGTGCGGTCCATGCGCTGAAAGTAGTACGGCATCCAACCAATGTTGTTTTCTGCCGACACGATCTGCAGCTCGGGGAACCGCTCAAGCACGCCCGAGAAGATCAGCACGCTGAACGACCGCTCGATCTCATGGGGCAGCACCGTCCCTCGCATGTAGCGATCGCCGAAATCCCACTGGCTCTCCCACCCCATCCCGGTGATCGCGTGCAGGCTGACGGGCATGCGCAGTTCCTGCGCGGCCGCCCAAAACGGGTCGTACATCTCTGAGCTGTAGGGCCGGTCAGTGGGCGGCGAGCACCAGATCATCGCCCCTTTGAGCCCCATCTTGGCGCAGCGCTCGAGTTCGCGCGCACCCGCTTTGGGATCATAGAGCGAGATCATCGGCAAGCCCACCATGCGTTTAGGGGCATAGCTGCAATATTCCGCGAGCCAGTCGTTATAGACGCGGAAGCAATCCGCCTGCAGCCCGGGATCCTTCAGCCAGAAAATCCGGAAGCCCAGGGTCGTGTAGAGAACGTCGGCTTCGACCCCGTCGAGGTCATTGTCCTTGACCCGCTCGGCCGGGTCCCAGCCGCCCGGGCGCGCATCGGCATAGGTCGCCTTGGTGAGAAATTCGGCCAGTTCCTCCGGGCTCTTGCCGGCTCCAAGCCCGATCCCGATGGGGTGCGGTGCATAGCCTTCGTAGTGGAAATAGGCGCCCTCTTTGCCGGGGGGGTTGATCATTAGCTGCGGCGCCCGGTCTCGGTATTGTTTGTCGACCCGCGTCGCCCACAGGTCCGGGGGTTCACTGACATGCGAATCCGCGGAAATCAGCTTGTAATCCGCCATTAGTCGACCTCCTCCCGAAAAATCCGAGCTTGCGCGTTTGCGACCGGGTTCGCAAGAAAAGGGTGGGGGCGGCCGGCGCCGCACTTTCGGTTGCTGCTGCAAGGTCGGGGAATTCCGTCGATTGCGCCTCCTGGCAAAAAGGAATGAGGCTCAATCGGTTCCGAAGGTCCCTGTAACTCCGCATATCGGAATTTTGGCCCGGGCAACCTGCGGCTTCCGGGAATTGTCGCCGGCAGATAACATCGCCATTTTCATTTGAAACGGACCGCTGCGTTGTTCATACG
>JAFMSA010000039.1 GCA_017353855.1 Alphaproteobacteria bacterium | reverse complement strand
ACATAGGTGGTTGGCGTCCTGCTTTATCGCAGTGACCTTGGCGTTGTAGCGGATCAGGCTGCCGATTCCGCGTGGGAACGCCTTGGCGATCATGTCGATGCCGCCCACCGGCTGGAAGATCATGAGCTGGTACTCGCGCATTTGGCCAAGGGCAAGGCGAAACCATACGCGAGGATACAGGACTTCGGCGAGCGGCTCGGACGGCACAGGGTCGCCGCTCAGCCCGCCGCCGGGATCTCGCTGCTGGCCGCGGCGGTCGGAGGGTCGAGAACTACGCCCGCGTATTTCAGATGCCCTAGGACGAGCCGACATAGCCCCCCTCACGGTCCGCCCCGGAGCGCTCGATTCGCTATGAAAGCGCCGGTCGGCTTGCTTCAAGACAGCGGAAGGGGGCCTGCTCGGCGCATCGGCAGTCGGCTGAGCGTATAATATTTCATGTGCCGGCTACCGGGTGGGGAGCTGGGGAAAGGATTGGATTGCAAAAAGAAACGGAGATGCCGGCTGGAGCTCAACCATCATCAACTGGCTATCCGGTAGAGTTCCGCCCGACCCGTCGGCAACGGGCCGGCAAAGGGCGGCGTTCCACGGCGAAGCCTTTATTAGGTCCTGTCACCGTGCCGCAGGGCTTTGTGACTGCTCTTGCCTGCGGGGCTCTTGCATCTCGAGCAGACAGCTTGCTTGGGTCGCTCTCGGCCGCAATCCTCCGAGCAGCGGCCTCATATCCGACACTCGTGTTGATCTCGCTGCGGGCGCCGCAACCACGTCGGTACCGTCGATGAAGACGACCAACCGCCGGTCATGGCGAGTGATGACCGGGCCGTCCGGTAGTCATGTCGTGTCCGCTCTCGCGACGTCTCGCCTGAACCCCCGTGGGGGACCATTATCTGCAAGCAATCAGGGCACCTTACGCTGCGATCCTGTGCGCAGTGATGCTTTACCCGACTGTGGTCATGATGTGGTGACGCTTGCTTCCGCCCGATGGGAGCGTGGATGACGAGCCTTTCAGAGCCCTTAACGCGCCCCAGAATCCCTCAACCACTTCGGGCGGAGCGTCTGAGAAATCGAGAAGACACCGGCTGAGCCGCACTTCACATGGATTATCCGGCATATCTGCGCAATCTGAACGTCGCCCAGCGAAAAGCGGTGGAGCATGGTGTTTCGGATGGTCGGGACGTGGAAGTTTCGGGTCCGCTTCTGATCATCGCCGGCGCCGGTACTGGCAAGACAAACACGCTGGCTCATCGGGTTGTGCATCTGATCCTGAATGGCGCCGCACCGGAGCGAATCCTGCTGCTGACCTTCACGCGCCGCGCTGCCACTGAAATGACGCGCCGGGCGCAACGTATTCTGGCCGCCGCAGGTCCTGCACAGAGGCCAAGCGTGAAGGCAGCGTCGGGCGGGATCTCCTGGTCCGGGACCTTCCATGCAATCGCCAACCGGCTGTTGCGCGAGCACGCCCACAGCATCGGGCTCGATCCTTCATTCACCGTTCTCGATCGTGGCGACGCGGCCGATCGTCTCAATTTTGTTCGGAACGAGTTAGGCCTGGCAAAAACGGAGGCACGATTCCCACGGAAGGACACATGTCTCGCAATCTACTCGCACACGGTGAATGCGCGATCTCCGTTGTCCGAGACGCTGGAAAGCGCTTTTCCGTGGTGCGCGGCATGGGAGGCTGAGCTTAAAAGCCTCTTCCGCGCTTACGTCGAAGCAAAGCAACAGGAGAACGTCCTCGACTACGACGACTTGCTCCTCTACTGGGCGCTTATGATGGAGGATCCGGCGCTGGCGCAGTTCGTCAGTGATCACTTCGACCATATTTTAGTCGACGAGTATCAAGACACGAACGCGCTCCAGGCCCGGATCCTGCTGCGGATGAAGCCCGACGGGCGCGGCTTGACGGTCGTCGGCGACGATGCACAGTCAATCTACTCCTTCCGCGCCGCCACAGTGCGCAACATCCTGGACTTCCCGAACCACTTCGCCCCGCCTGCAGAGGTGGTCACGCTGGAGCAGAACTACCGGTCGACAGAACCCATCCTCGACGCTTGCAACGCGGTTATCGGCCAGGCGGCCGAGGGATTTCGCAAGCAACTCGTTTCAGACAAACTGTCTGGAGAGAGGCCGCAGCTGGTCGTCGCGGCCGACGAGAGGGCTCAGGTCGAGTACGTCGTCGAACGTGTTCTGGAGCATCGAGAGGCAGGGATCGATCTGAAGCGCCAGGCGGTGCTCTTCCGAACGAGTCACCATAGCGACCAGCTCGAACTTGAGCTCGCCCGACGAGGTATTCCGTTCGTCAAATATGGTGGCCTGAGATTCCTCGAGACGGTGCACGTCAGGGATCTCCTGTGCGTTCTTCGCTGGATCGAGAATCCCAGGGACGCGATCGCGGCATTTCGCGTTCTCCAGCTGCTCCCCGGACTAGGCCCTGCCATGGCGCGCGCGGCGTTGATCCACCTGACCCGAGCCGGCTGGGACTTTGCGTCGCTGAACTACTTTCCGGCGCCGGGCGCCGCCGCACCGCACTGGCCGGAGTTTTGCGGACTGCTGTCCGGACTGCGCAAGGAGACGGCCTGGGAGGGACAAATCGCCTTGGTTCGCCAGTGGTACCAACCTCATCTTGAGCGCCTGCACGACAATTTCGCCGCGCGCAGCGGTGATCTCGACCAGCTCGAGCAGATTGCCGCGACTTACCCAACCCGCGGAAGCTTTCTCAGCGAGCTGACCCTCGACCCGCCTGAAGCCACCGGTGCCGAGGCGATGCCGCCGCATCTAGACGAGGACTATCTCATCCTTTCGACGATCCATTCTGCCAAGGGGCAGGAGTGGAGCGCTGTCTTCGTCCTCAACGTGATCGACGGCTGCATCCCTTCGGACATGGCGGTGCGCACTCGCGAGCAGGTTGAAGAAGAACGGCGCCTCCTCTATGTGGCGATGACGCGCGCCCGACAGCACCTGCATCTGATCCAGCCAATGCGCCTGTTCCGCAGCCATCAGCATCGACATGGCGATGGCTACGTACTGACAATGCGCAGCCGGTTCATTCCGGACAGCATCCTCGATACGTTCGAGCGCCGAGCGCACGCAGACGCCGGTTATCAGCCAGTCCAGGCCACGGGGCCGCGGATACGGGTCGACCTGGCTGCCCGGATGCGGGAGATGTGGGAATAGCTCATCCTACCCACTGGATGGACTGGGACGTCGAGCAGCGCGCCAGTTTTGGCTTTTTGCGTGGTTTGGTCTTCTTGAGCCGCAAGCCGGCGGCCTGGTCGGTCGCGACGCTTCCGTAGCATCGAGCTATTTTGAATAGGTTCTTTAATACCGCGGCGGCTTTGCTCCACTGGGTCGCTTTCGCAAGACTCTTGATGAAATCGACAGCCATGCGCCTCGAAGAGCTGCTGAACGGCAGGGCCGCACCCAACCCTTCGATATCGCGCAGAAATCGCTTGTAGCGGATGTCCGCCCTGTCGAGAGCGAGGCTGCCAGATTAATGTCTTGTTAATGTTGACTTTCTGCAATCGGGGAGCTCGGCCTTAGTGGCCAACCGCGAGCGCATTGGAGCGATTTTGGAGGGGAGGCGCGTGTGGGCGGCGTCCAGCAGTTGCCGGACGCTGTCGTATGGCGTGGGGAGTTGGTAGGACACTGGTGTGTTGAGAAAGAAGTATCTCGGTCAGGCAGAGGGTCGTGAGCTGATCGAGACCTTCTTGAACTGCGAGATCGAGGTCTCGCCAAAGCGTAGCAAGAGTGTAGATGATACTGTAGGCTAGCATGGCGACCGCGAGTCCGCGTTTCAAGGCGGTCGTTGACGCGCCGGCACAGAGGGCTGCGAAGTAAGCCGAACGGTAGTACGAGCCGCGGCAACAGTAAGTTTTGTCCGGTGCTACCCAGTTCGGTGTGCGGCGTGTCCGGCAGGCCCGCCAGGCCACGCGGGCTCGTAAGAGGTGACGCGCCACCTGGCTATTTATCGGGGCTCGTGGGCCGCCCCCTGTCTCCCTGCTATCGTGCGCTTCTTGCCCACGCTTTCGCTTCGTTATTTGGTCAGTTCGACCAGCTGATCGGCGCATAGTGACCGTTCCTACCGGAATTGTCCCAGTGCATCCCATGATCTCCAAAAGTGCTCGCGCTACTGCCGACGGCGAGCGCAAGCTTGTCGGGTGCCACCGGATGACCGATTGTGGCCCAGATTTCCCCGCTCGGATGCATGGTCGGGAGGGGCTCGACGCCCATGTTCAATACCCCGGGGATTTGCGCAGCGCGGATCTTGCCGTTTATCGTATAGCGGATCGGTGCCTTCCTCACTCCCAGATTGTTGCTGATCAGCGGCGCAAACGCGGTCATCGGGCCGCCGTCGGCGCCGGTGAAAATGGCTGCGAGCGCCGCCGTCTGCTGGTCATCGGCCCGCTCGTCGATATATCCCGCGATCGTCCAGTTGCCTTCGCCCATCGGACCCGGCGTGTGGGCGATGAGAGCGACGTTGAGGCCATCGAGGGATACTTGGTCGTAACGGCCGCTCTCTATATGGAAAAGCAGAGCGACGTCACACATGCCCTGGGTAGGTCGCGCCGCCAGCGGCGCGGCCTTCGAGACGAGGCACGGGCATACCACATCGCAGTTGCAATTCTCGAAGTAATCGCCTGATAGCTGCCAGCTTGCCACTTTCGAACTCCCTGATTGGACGAGCTCTCTCTCCTTGAAGACTGAAAGGCCTAGCCCGGGGTACAGTGCCGGCCTCATCCTACCGTTCGCGCACCCCCGCGGCAAACGTGGTCGTTTACGAAAAAGCGGTTCCTGCAGGCATTTTGACGCCGCCGAGGTGCGCCGTGACTGGGCATCGCTACCTAGTTTTGCTTGCTCGTCATCTTTCGCCTCAAGAAATTTACCTCGACTGTCGTTACCCCACACCGTAGGTCTCGATCTTGGCGGTTCTCGGCTGATTGTTAGATTGCTACCCGGACACTTGTTCGGCGAGCGTGGTAATTGCGGCGGTGATGGTCGGAATCACACAGCGGCTCCTTCCCGGTCCGGCCGCGCGAGGATATTCGCAACGGTCTGGTACGAGATCCTAAGGACGCGCTCGCGTATCCTCGTTTCACGGCGCAAGCCGTGATTTTCCATAGCCACGCATGGGGGGTTATCGTGCCTGCGGCGCGTCCCGACGCCGGAAAATGGCAACCTATACCGCAAGCCGCAAGCTATGAGTGATATATAAATTCGCTCGCGGATTCTAGACCTGACCAAATTGGATAACCAGGAATTACAATACTTGGGTAGATTTTAAGACCTACTCAAAATACCTGATGTAATAATACAGCCAGGGCGGGCGATCCGACTAGCGCGCGGCCCCACCCTCGGGCGCGCCGCAGATCGAGCGGGCTCGGGGAGTTATGTCCGGCAAGTTCTGCACAAAGGTCCGGCGAGTGCAGTTTCTTTGTTCGACCGGAGGGACCGTTTCTTCGTCCCGACCTGCAGTCAGCGTGGCGCCGCGCCCCGCCGCAGTCAAGACTGGCCGCAGGCCACCGCCGCAGGCGGGCACATCAGCGGTCTTGACGGCGGTCGAGCACGGCGCCAGGCTCCGGCAGATTGGGGCTGTCATAGTGCTGCGCGCCGCAGCGCCTCCTTTTTGTGTTCGCGGCCTAATGGTCCATGTTGAGATAGCGGGTGCCTTCAAGCCAGTTCTCGTGGGGTTTCTACGGCCAGCGCCCGCCCTAATCTGAGGCAGCTCTCCGCGTTGGGAAAGATCCGCACCACGTGCGTCTGGAGTTTCAATTCGTGGTTCAGCCGCTCCAGCATGTTGGTAGATTTCCTGTGCCCATGGTGCGGCAGCGGCAGGCGACAATATGTCAGGGTCTCCTCTATGTGCTCCTCGGGCCAATTGCACAGCCGCAAATGTTTGCTCTGCCACTTCCCGAGCCACTGGCCGATGCAACTGGACGTGATCTACGCTGCGCGCCGACTACCGGGGCGGCGTCCACGTTCATCGGTATTCCAATGGCCCTGCCGTCCAGTGTCCGGGCGCCCGGCGGGCGCAGGCTGCTTCGACTCGTGTCGACGAGGCCGTGCCGAGAAGGAGTAGCGGGCAAGGGCGGTAATCACGGTTTTCATAATCACGCTCAGGTGCGGCTCACTCTCTGCGCAACACGCTATTCAGCATCTGTTGTGACGCTGACGGCAACAACCACTCCCCCGGCAGGCGTCATGGGTCTCCGCACCACAGCAGTGCCGGAAGCCGCTGCATCACTGCGACACCGGGGTAGATGGAGCCGCCAGAACACCCCGGGCTTGCGGCATTGACGATCTTCCATGGCGACGATTCTTGACGGAGCTGACGGAGCAAGTAATCGAGCCCGGGGTAATGGCGCCAGCGTTCGATGCGGTGCATGGCCTGGTATGAACAGTCACGGCAGACCGGCATTGAGCGAGGGAAGGCTGGCGCCGTTAGCGAAGCGTCGATTTATCGGCCGATCTGTCTGCTGACTGCGTTCTCCTGCTGATTTAGCGTCCGGTGCTCCAGTCTGGTGATGTGACTGCCATTTTGGCCGGCCATGTCACGTTCCTCTTGGCGGATCCGGTGATCTTCGCGGTGCAGGCGGCCTGCTTGTCTCCTGGTCAATTCGCCCTCTCTTACCTCCTGGTGAATACGATGATTCTGATGGGCAAGGCGGCCATTCACCTCTTCTCGCCGGGGGTGCGCCTTCTGCCATGGCGTGTCGGCGACGGCCGAGCCGACCGGGCCGATGCCCGCGAGCACCACGGAAAAGAGAGCTATCGCCATAGCTTTTTCGAGCTTCATCATGAGCGTCTCCATCGCTTCACGGCGGATTGCGTACCGCCGCTCCAGATGACTTGGCGTCGCACGATTGCGCGTCGGCCCATAAACGGACGGTAGACGCAGACCCTACGGTCTGCCCGGCGCTTGATTATGTTGGAACGGTGGGGCGGCAAGCGTCTGGCGCGATGCCGGGCTGAGATTGGCCAACGCTTCGGCGGCAGCTTCCTGAACACGCTGCTGGAGCGCCGTCGATTTCGCGCGGACCTCAGCGAGCGCCGCAAGTGATGTCGGCACGGAATAGGGTTCGGCCACGAGCGTCTGGTCGAGACGCTGGCGCGCGTCCGCCAGCGCCTGTCGCGCCTCGCGAATTCCCGGCCGGTACGGCCGCATCGCCGCTTGAAACCGACGGCGTTCGTCTTCCGGCAGGCGCCGCACTCGCCAGGCAAATCCTTCGACCCGGAAGTTGGGCGCGCCACCGGCGTGTGGCCGGTTTGCCAGCCACGGCGTCTCGCGCCCGAGAACCACGCCCCCGAGCAGCGTGTTGACGGCGAGCGAGGCAAACAAGGCCGCGCCAAGCCAGGCGGAGCGCAGGGTGCCAGCATCACTCATCATTCACCTCGAAAGCCGAACCGTCGATGAGATTGAGCAGATTGGAATCGTGATGCCGGGGAGGAGAGAGAGTTCCGGCCAGGAGGCCCGCGCCAAGGCAGGAAACCAGTACCACTATTCGCGCCCATCCAAAAATCGGATGGTTCGGACGCAAAATTTGCATGACGAGCGACACTGGTGGGCTCTGCGGCGGTTGCGCGGTAGCACGTAGCGTAATCGACGCGGCACTAGGCGCCGCGGGGATCTTCGCGGCGAACAGCGCGTCGAGGCGCTCTTCCGACCGGCGGAGCGCGCGGGCTTCTTCACTCTCCGCAAGCAGCCTCGCTGCCGCCACGCGGAGTTCCGCGGGCCAGAGAGCGACATCCGTGCCGTAAGCGGCGAGGTTGGTTTGAAACTCGGCAATTCTCATCGATCGCCCTCGAGCAAATCGGCCAATTCACGGCGCATCGTCTTGCGGGCCCGCACGAGCAGCAGTTCGAGCGCACCTACGGAAACACCAAGGCACTCGGCGGCGGCGGCATTGCGCATCCGCTCAATCTGACAAAGCGCAAAAGCGACGCGCTGGCGTTCCGGCAGTCGTGCGAACGCGGCAGCGATGCGCCGCCCGATTTCCTTGGCCAACAGGCATTGTTCGGCATCGGGAGTGGCCGCAGGTGCGTCGTAGGAGTCCCCGAACTGCAGCTGCCGCGGCCGCCGAACCCGATCGATTGCGAGGTTCAGGGCAATCCGGATTAACCAGGCAAAAAAGCTGGCTTCCCTGCGGGGATGCCAAGCGGAGGCTCGGATCCATACCCGCTCGAATACCTCCTGCACGACATCCTCCGCGTCGCCCGCGTCGCGCAGTACATTGAACGCGAGCCGCATCACGCTGCCGCGATATCGCTCGACCATACAGCCGAACGCGCGGACATCACCCCGGCTGACGGCCGACATGAGCTCCGCATCCGTCACGGCCCATACCCGGTTCGCTGCTGCAACGTTCCCCCGCTTAACGAGCAACGCGGATGCGCTCATCTGCACGAACCGGCGTCAATCGAAGACCTCGGTGATTTAACGTCCGAATCCGGAAATCCCTACGCTTGGGGTGCGGCGGAGGCGGCGTAGCGCGAAAGCGGCCGGCGTCGCTCATCAGAGAGAAGGGGACCCCCTATGCCGACTGCGTCTCAGTGTACCGCCGAGATAATTGTGTGATTGGTGGCTCCTGGCTCTTTAATGCGCCGGAGCGGCCAGTCAGCTGCGGCCTGTGCTCGATCGTGTGGTCGCGTGCGGCGACGCCGGACCTCACCGCGGCTGACGGAGGATTATCCTACGTCAATCACGCCGCTTCGTTCAGGCGGCTACGATCTCCTGCCAAAGGACGCGCGTTTCCCCGCCGGGGTCGTCCTCCACGCGGCACGCGTCGTCGAGGATCATCGTCGCACGCCGCTTATTGTCGTAGGCGGGCCAATGCGGAAGGGACGAATGGCCCGGCCGCCCGGCGTGCGCGAAGGCGGCCCAAGCGCCCGACATGGCGGCGGCGAGCGCGGGCGCGCCGGATGTCGTGTGGTCCGGGGCGAGCAGATTTACCGTGTCGAACGTGAACGGCACGTCGATCGCGTGCGGCGAGCGCAGCCTGCCGCCAAAAGCCGGGGTCTGCCAGGCAAAGGAATACATCCACACCGGCGCCCGCCCTTGTCGCGCGGCGCAGCGTTCGGCCATAAGCAGGGAGCGGACGCGAAAGTTGCAGTCGGTGAGAGTGGCGGCGAGACGCCGCGCCGGGCTCGCGCCCGGATGCAGGTGGCGGTACGTTTCGATGATCCGCTCCGTCCACGCGCCCGCGACCGGGTCCAGCGCCTCGCGGAGCTGGTCCTCGCTCAGCGTGTCGTTCCACACGCGGTCGTCCTCGGAAAGGAACAGCGTAGCCTCGTCCTTGGTATCGCCCACAAGCAGCGGAATATCCGCCGAAACCTCCGGCGCGTCGGGATCGAAGGGCTGGCGCGGGATAAGCTCTCCGTCTACCACCGGGCCGAACGGGTAGCGATCGAGCAGGCGCCATCGCGAAGGGCCGATTGCCTTTATTGCAGGCTCGATCGCGGCAATCAGGCGGCGCATCGGCGCGGCTTGCAGCGCCGCGATGTCGCCTCGTGCAATACCGAGCTCGCGCAGCACGGCATCGGTGAGCCGGAGCGCCCGCTCGCGCTCGCGCAGTCGGATCGCGGCACCGCTTTGCACGACGGCGCGATGGAACAGCCCCTGCGCGCGCGGCATAGCCATCAGCGTGCTCACTTTCGCGCCGCCCCCCGACTCGCCGAAAATCGTGACATTGCCGGGATCGCCGCCGAACACGCCTATGTTGTCGCGCACCCACTCGAGGGCAGCGATCATGTCCAGCGTTCCCGCGTTACCTGATTGCGTGTGCTCGCCGCCGATCGTCTCGGACAGATCGAGATGGCCGAAAATGTTGAGCCTGTGGTTCACCGTCACCAGCACCACGTCGCCGCGCTTGCAGAGATTGGTGCCTTGCAGTCGCGCGCTGTTCGACGAGCCGAAGGAGAAGGCTCCGCCGTGCAGCCACACCATCACCGGCCGTTTTGCGGCGCTGACGCCAGGCGTCCAAACATTGAGCGTGAGGCAATCCTCGCTTTCCGGGGTCGTGTCAGGCGGGGTCGCAAAATGCTCGAGCTCGGGCCGGCGCGAAAAGCCCAGACGCGATTGCGGCGATTGCGCGAGGTAGCGTGTGGCATCGCGTACGCCGGCCCAGGGTGCGGGCGGCCGCGGCGGCAGGAAACGGTTGGCGCCGGCGGTGGATGCGCCGTACGGCACGCCCTTGAACGAGAAGATGCCCTCGCATGCCTCTCCGCGCAACCTGCCGGACGCGATCTCCGTCCTCGCGCTCATTCTTCATCTCCTTCGCCTCGCCCGAACATCATGCAAGGCAGGCTGACGGGTCAACCGGTATTCCCCGGATGGCGCCGGCTGTGTCGGCTTTAGCGCGACGACCGCCGTCCCCGCCACAAAGCCCCCGTCGGCCCCCGCTGCCGCGCGACGGCGGCTGCGGCCGCCTCATTGACCCTGGAAGTCACTGAGGTGAGGCAGGATGGGCATGGCATGCCAGTTTGGAGGGGCAGCACCATTGCTGGGGATTTTTGCGTTGTGCTATCAACCGACCGATGCGCGAGAGCGTCCCGCTCAGGATATCACCTGCCTGTTGGTCGGTAGACGAATCATGGCTCCTGTGGTGGCTGCGGGCGGAAAGGGAGCGTTCGTTTGATGTCGCGGAAGTACACGGGCTCAACCCTACACCGACAAGGCCTCAAACGATACGATCCGATTTCTTCAGTCATTGTTAAGCTGGTCGGCAGCGTCTGACGCCTCGATTGTGATGAGGTCGGCATTGCGCGGACAGCGTTCGCGCAGCCGGGCGGCATGCGCTTCCGCCACCTCTCGCTTGGGGAGGTCAAGGGCGCGACGCGGGTCCGTGGTCCAGCTGCCGTCATAGTATCCGACTACGGTCTGGGTCTCGCGATCACGGAGAATGATGCGATAGTTCCTGGCCATCGTTCGTGGTCCGCTACACGGGTGGTGGGTTAGCGGTTCGCCAGCGCTTCGCTGCAAAAGTGCTGCGGTGCCTACCACATGACTGGTGAAAGTGGTGACGCCCCTCGCCGCGTGCTTGATAATTCTCGCCAAAAACTTGATGCGGAGCGCTGCGAACGCTGGCTTGCTTGATCGCGCGTGACCCGCGGCGATCGAAGGGTACAACCGGATTCGGCCTTAGGCCATTCCAGTTATGAATGAAAAATCCGCCGCGCCAATCCGCCGCTTGCGGGTGCCCGACATCGGGCGCACGACCGATGCCCCCGGATGCGGGGATAGAGCTTCGCCATGTCGCACGGACCGCGTGGCCTGTAGCATCACCCTGAATGGAGTTGAAGATATCACTCGCAGTGCTAAGGCCAGCGAAACGCGCGCCGTACAGCCCGCAGTAAAATTGGTCTTCGGTTAATCCTGAAGGGCCAACTGGTTCGGCTTGCGCTGTGGGATCAATCCGATGATGCTGTTTGATGTTGCGGACCGGTCGGTCTCCGAAATAGCCGGCGGCCTTGTTAAGCAAGCTTTCTCTCCTCCACGACGATGTCGGGTTGCTGTTGACCTCCGTGTATTTTCGAATGTGGCGCTGCGCCGGCGCGGCAAACGTGAACGCGTTCGCTTGCGCCTCAGCTACGGCTGACGCTGCTGCTCTGCGCCTTGCTGTTTGCCTTGACGCGCAAGCAACATCGAGTCCCGTGCGGTTGGGCGCTTCGGCGACGCTCGAAAGGACGCTCATCGGGTGCGCGTTTCGAGCCCTCCAGCGGTGCGAGCCTGCCACTGACCGTGACCGTTGCGTACGCGCTAGACCCAGACCCCTCTTGCCGCGCGGACCGACCTGCAGATCAACTCATTGCTTCAGTGACGGGGGTCTCAGCATCGCGTCACGATTGTGACGCAGATCGAGCCCGGAGCGCCCTGTCGGATAGGGTCTGCTGCCCATTATGCCTTCCCAAAGGGCCTGATTGTAGAGCGCCGGATCGTTGCGGTCGGCATCGGTAAAGTCGAAATCCTTGGTCCTCTGCGCCCACCACGCCACGTCGTGTAACGGCTTTGGCGCATTAGCAGCCTTACCGCGCCGGAGATTTGGTTGCACCAGCTCGAATGGCAATTGCGTGCGCAGTAACAGACTCGAGGGGGCGGCGGTATAAGTCCAGTCCTTCTTTGCCCTGTCGAAGATCTCGACCATCGGTCTGACGCCCGCATCATGAATGTTCTGAGGTGCTAAGCCAAGTATTTCCTCGATTGTTCGGATCACGCTGACGGTCGTGTAGCGCTCGGACACGAGTTGCCCTTGCTTGATGTAAGGACCGGCCACCAACGCGATGCTGCGATGGGCATCGATATGGTCGGGCCCGTCTTGTGCATCGTCCTCGATGATGAAGATCACGGTCGATTTTGCATAGGGGCTGTGCGCGACCTTGTCGACGACGAGCCCGACTGCATAATCGTTGTCGGCAACCTGCAATTCCGGCGTGTTTACACCGCGAATCGCCTCTGCGAACATCCCGGTATGGTCGTTCATCAGCCGCAGCAGAGTGAGATCGGGCAGCTTATGGTTTTGGACCAACGCATCGAATTCGCGCGCCCATTCGAGATAGCGAAAGAAATCCGGAAGCTTGTCATCGAAGCTCCGGAAATAGGGATCTGTGCGGTTCAGCAGGTCTTCATGGGCCGGGAAAGCAACTCGAGTCCGCGTCAGGTAGGGATCTTCCAGCGGCGGGATGTAGCCGGCAAGGTCCTTCGAGGAATAGCGGACGGTATCGCAGTAGAAACCATAATTGCGCACGCTGCGGCCCGCTCGGATTGCGGCGTCCCATAAATAGCCTTCACCTTGCTCTCCGAAAGAGCCCTCGTCGTCTTCCTTGCGCTGAGACCGAAGGGCGGCATCTTTAGCTCCCTCGGCTGGCCCGTCGATGTCTTCCTCGTTGCGTGGTCCCGGCAGGAGGTCCGGGTCGCTCGGGGTGGCGGGATTGGCAGCCTGCCGCTCGGCAACATTCGGGTAGGCGACGTTTATGTTGCGATCCGTACCCTCCGAATCATAGCTCAGGCCACGTCTTGCGTAATTTACCTCGTAGCTCTTCTCGGTTGCGTCAACGGAGCGAGCAGCGGTGCTCCATTGCCAGCCATCATAGCTGACGTTCGACGAGTCGTAAAAATTGTCGAGCTGTACAAATTCTCTCGCCAGTGCATGCTGATTAGGTGTGACGAGCTCGGGAAACTGGGTCAGATTTGGATCGCCGTTGCCTGCCGTCAGATCGCCGAACAGCTGATCATAGGTACGGTTTTCTTTGACGATGTAGATCACATGCTTGATGTTTTTGCGCAGCGTCTGCAATAACGCCTGATCTGGGCGCGTAAGCGTTAAGTTGAAACCGTTGTTCCTCGCGACTTGGCGGGTCAGACCATCGAGCCGAGTAGGCGCTGGCACCGGTAGGGTCAACAACCCCGCCTTGGCCAATTGCAGCGTATACTGATTGCCCGAGCCGTTTTGATTGGCGGGTGGACAGCCCGCTGCTGAGTCGTGGTCGCTCGCGGCGCTCGGCCGGCAATGCGACGGATTGGGTCCCGTGTTGCTCTTGCCGTTGACAACATAAAGCCTGCTGCCATCGGCGCTAACACTGACCGAGTTCGGATACCAGCCGGTCGGGATCAGACCCGTAACCCGTAGCCGGCCTTCGGGCAAGACGGACGAGACGGCAACTGAATTGGTGCCGCCATTGGTGACATAGAGCGTGCGCCCGTCCGGCGAGAGAGTCAGGCTGTTGGGACTCGCGCCCGGCGACACAGAGCCAAGGAGACCTGCGGGCGCCGCGGTCTTTACTGTATGCAACACCCGGCGCCGGCGAGTGTCGATGACCGCCACTTCGTCGCTGTTATCGACAGCGACGTAAAGATTTGTCTGCGTTTTGTCGAGCACCATCCGGTTTGGATTGCCGGTCAGTGGAATTCGGCCCGCAATCTCAGGCCCTGACGCGTTGAGCTTGATTATCACGACCTCGCGGTCGCGCACGCTCGAGACATACGCGATGTCATTACCCTTGATCGCTACCCAATACGGAAACTCCCCACCCGGAACGCCAGCCTGCCGCGGGTCGGTCTTGCCTGGCCGCAGATCGAGCTCCGCGGTTTTTTTGCGGGTTACGGTACTGATCAGACTGATCGAGTCGTTTTCATAATTGGCGACGACAATGGTCTTGC
>JAFMSA010000367.1 GCA_017353855.1 Alphaproteobacteria bacterium | reverse complement strand
CGGCGGGCTCGCGGTCGGCGAAGAGCAGCAGACGATGCTCGCGGTCCTCGACTCGATCGTGCCTGCATTGCCGGAGGATCGGCCGCGCTATCTGATGGGCGTCGGCAAGCCCTCCGACCTGCTCGGCGCAGTCTTGCGTGGTATCGACATGTTCGATTGCGTCTTGCCGACGCGTTCCGGCCGCACCGCGCAGGCCTTTACGCGCGCGGGCATCGTGAACCTGCGCAACGCCCGGCATGCCGATGACCCGGCGCCGCTCGACCCGGAATGTTCATGTTCGGCTTGCACCGGCTACAGCCGCGCCTATCTGCACCATCTCAGCCGCACCGGAGAGATACTCGGGAGCATGCTACTGACCGCTCATAATCTGCAGTATTATGCTGATCTGATGGCAGAGATGCGGTTGGCCATCGAAAGAGGCGCTCTCGCGGACTTTGCGGCGGCATTCGGGAGCGCAGCATGTCCCTGAGCCAGCTCGGGCAACGCTCGGCATTGCCGGAAGCGCCGGAGGGGGCGGTGCTCGAAACGGTGCCCAACCCGCATCCCGGTCTTCTTTACCTCGTCCGCTTCACCTGCCCCGAATTCACGTCGCTGTGTCCCGTCACCGGGCAGCCGGATTTCGCGCATTTCGTGATCGATTATGTACCGCAAGCGGCAATCCTCGAGAGCAAGTCCTTGAAGCTTTATCTCGGCTCTTTCCGAAATCACGCTGCGTTCCACGAGGATTGCACGCTGACGATCGTGGGGCGGATCATCAATGCCGTCTCACCCAAATGGCTGCGGATCGGCGGGTATTGGTTTCCGCGCGGCGGGATCCCGATCGACGTCTTCTATCAGACCGGCGAGCCGCCCGCGGGGCTGTGGCTTCCCGATCCGGGTGTCGCGCCCTATCGCGGTCGGGGCTGAACGCCGGATATCGAAAAGTGCGACCGGACCTTAGCGGCATCATTGCCGGGCTCGACCCGGTCATCCCTTCGTCATCCGGCGCCGGGCTGTTTGCGGCAATCCGCACACAACTCCGCATCCCCGTGGCCGGAATTGGCCATGCCATTCGCGCCTTGCCGGTGGTCGACTCCGCCTCATTTGAAGGCTCGCCTGAACAGAACGAGTCGGGCCGAGTAGACCGTTGGTTGTCCTGGTCCACCAAACCAGCCGTGAGTTCACGTATATGACGGCGAGGGGCGATCCGATCCGCGAGGCGATCCGCGATCAGGCGCTCGCGTCCGGCTTCAACGCGATCGGATTTGCCGATGCGCACCTGCATGCCGAGGTGCGTGCCGGGCTCAGCGAGTTCATCGCCTGCGGTTATCATGGGGATATGGGCTGGCTCGCGAGCACCGCCGAGCGGCGCGGCGACCCGCGAGCGCTCTGGCCGGATGCGCGAACCGTCGTCGTGCTGGGGGTCAATTACACCCCTGAAGACGACCCCTTTGCGCTCGCCGATACACCCGAATGCGGCATCTTTTCCGTGTATGCCCGCGGCCGCGATTACCACGATACGCTAAAACGCCGTTTGCGGGCGCTCGCGCGCTGGATCGAGGGGCGCTGGCCGGGCAGCCTGAAGCTGTTCGTCGACACGGCACCGGTCATGGAAAAGCCGTTGGCGCAGGCAGCGGGCTTAGGCTGGCAAGGCAAGCATACCAATCTGGTATCGCGGCGCTTCGGCTCCTGGCTGTTTCTCGGCGAGATCTATTTGAGCCTCGCGCTCGAGCCCGACAGGCGCGAATCCGACCATTGCGGCTCGTGCCACCGGTGCCTCGATGCTTGTCCGACACGGGCCTTCCCCGCCCCGTATCGGCTCGACGCTCGCCGCTGCATCTCGTATCTGACGATCGAACATAAGGGGATGATCCCCGTGGAGCTGCGGCCGGCCATCGGTAACCGAATCTACGGGTGCGACGACTGCCTTGCGGTCTGTCCATGGAACAAATTCGCACATGCAGCGCGCGAGCCCGATTTTCTGCCCCGCAGGGAATTGACCGCGCCGCGTCTGGCTGAGCTCGCCCTGCTCGATGAGGTGGCATTCCGCAGGATGTTTGCGGGATCGCCGGTCAAGCGCACCGGCCGTGACCGGTTTCTGCGCAACGTGCTGATCGCGATCGGCAACGCCGTTCCAGGCGATCCGCAGCTCGTCGCGTCTGCCCGCCACTGCCTCGGCGATGATTCACCTCTCGTTCGCGCCGCCGCGGTCTGGGCTTTGTCACGACTGGCTCCGCCGAGCCTGTGGGCGAGGGAACGCTTCCGCGGCCTGGCGCGCGAGACCCATCCCCTCGTCAGAGAAGAATGGGGGCGGCCGCCAGCCGAAACGGAGGCGGCAATCATGGAATGAGCCCTTTGATAGGACGTGCGATCGGGGTTCTGGTGCTTTGCCTGCTGGTCGGGTTGTTGCTGACCCATCTCGGCATCGCGGCTCGCGGGATTCTCACCGATACATGGCACACGATCGTGGCGGTCGGCCGCCTCGCCGGTGACGTGACGATGTGGGCGGTCCCCTACGTCTTGCTCGGCGCCGTCGTGGTGCTGCCGCTGATGCTGGTGGGTTATCTCTTGAAGCGCGGGGTGCGCCGATAGTGGCCAACGGCGGACGCCCGCGGCGCTGCGGATAATTCTCCCTGTCATCAATCGGGTAATTTATGTCGAGGCCGCGGCGTGACAGTTCTCGCCGTTCAAGGTGCCACAGTCGTGCGGCGCCGGGGAAGGGCAAACCCGCCCGATCACCGCGGGGATGGGGAGTGTGAAGTGCGATCTCACGACGAGGAGTGCGCGCGCTCCTCAGCGTGCTCGTCGAGGCAACTAAGGCTGGTCACCATCGGCTCTCGCCGCACGGGCGTCTCCGGGGCCGTAGATAATATATCCACCGCGCAATGCGGCGGTGGCGAGAGCTGCGGAGACTTCCCGGGATGCCCCTCAGAACCCCCGGCTTTAGCGGACTTTAGCGGTGGGAGTTCAGTTCACTCGCGAATCGCAGCTCGCAAGGGCCGGCAGGAAATTTCTCGATTAAACGGGAAATTCCCCGGGGTGGTCACCCGGGCTTCACCCAGGGGGCCGCAGGTTCCGGTTCGAAGCGGGGAGCCGGCGGCGGTTTTGGGTGGGCGGCGGCGCCATTCTTGACAGGCTTGGGCTGGGCCCCGGCGATCTCGACATTGATCTCGAGCAGCGAGGTGTCACCCGCTTTCCCGACATTGACGCGCAGCATGTCGTCGCGAATCTCGATATAGCGGCTGACGACGTCGAGCAGGTCCTTTTGCAGCGCTGGCAGGAAGTCAGGCGCATCGCGGCTCGTGCGCTCGTGGGCGAGAACGATCTTCAACCGGTCCTTGGCGATGCCGGCGCTATTGCGGCGCTCCGGGAACAAGAAATCGAGCAGCCGGCGCATCAAGCTCTCCCGAAGAGAGTGCGGAAGATGCTCCTGCGTTCCGGCTGCGCCAAACGCATTTCGCGCTGCTCGCCGACTAACCGCGCGACCGCATCGAGGTAGGCGCGGCCGGCGGGATTGTCCTTGTTGAATACGACGGGGGTCCCGGTGTTGGAGGCGCGCAACACCGATTCGGATTCCGGGATGACGCCGAGCAGCGGGATCGACAGGATCTCCTTGACGTCCGCGACTGACAGCATCTCGCCTTTCTTGACCCGTTCCAGCGAATAGCGGGTCAACAGCAGATGCACTTCAACCGGCTCGAGATTGTTTTCGGCGCGGCGCGACTTGGAAGCCAGGATCCCGATGATCCGGTCGCTGTCGCGGACCGAGGAGACCTCGGGGTTGGTGACGATGACGGCGCTGTCCGCGAAATAGAGCGCGGTAATAGCGCCGGTCTCGATCCCCGCCGGACTGTCACACACGATGTAGTCGAAGTTGTCCTTCAGCTCTTCGAGCACCCGCTCGACCCCGTCGCGTCGCAGCGCTTCCTTGTCGCGGGTCTGCGAGGTCGGAAAAATGTACAGATTGTCATTGCGCTTATCTTTAATCAACGCCTGGTTGAGTTTGGCGTCGCCGTTGATAACGTTAATGAAATCGAACACGACCCGGCGCTCGCATCCCATCACCAGATCGAGATTGCGCAAGCCCACATCGAAATCGATGACGACGGTGCGCTTGCCCCGCAGCGCCAGGCCGGCGGCGATCGCGGCTGCGGAGGTCGTCTTGCCGACACCTCCCTTGCCGGAAGTGAGCACAATTATTTTCGCCAAAGGGACCTCCCCCTCTTCCCCAGAGAACCCCCATCCGGGACGCCCTTACGGCGGCGCCAGCCCCCGCTCGCAACGAACCCGGTCGCAAATGATGAGCGTCAATTTGGCTCGATGGTCAACCGGTCATCGTGAAGCGCGATCTGCACCGCCGAACCCCGCTGTTCCGGCGGGATTTGGTCGCTGACGAGGTAACGCCCGGCGATGCTGACGAGCTCTGCCTCGAGCCGGCTGCAAAAGATTCGCGCTTCGGCATCGCCGCTGGCGCCGGCGAGCGCGCGGCCCCGGAGCACGCCGTAAACGTGGATGTTCCCGTCGGCGATGATTTCAGCACCCGGGCTGACCGGAGCGGTGACCACGAGATCACCCTCGCGCGCATAGACCTGAGTTCCTGATCGGATCGGCTGCGTTATGAGCCGCGCCTTGGCTGGTGTCGGGGCGGCGGCGCCGGGCGACGATGATGGTGTGCTCGGGGCCGGCTCGACGTTGCGGGGCCGGCTCGGCTGCGTGGAACTTGGAGCAAAGCTCGCCAGTCCAACCGCGGCGGCGGCCTCGAGTTGTGCCGGCTGAGCGTTCTGAATCCCGATCAAAGTCAAGGTGTGGCGGCGCAGTATATCCCTGGCCTCGTGAAATTCGGCTCCATGCGTGAACTCGGCTGCTCCTCTCAGATCGAGCACGACCGGCGCGTTGAGGAAAAAGCGCGGGCTCCGCCGCACCTGCTGAGCGAGTTCGGGTTCGAAGCCGGGATCGCGCAACATCCCTGCGCGCACCACCATGACGGTGAAGACCGCGCCCTGTACGAGATTGCTCGCCATCCCTACTTGTTACCCGCGTGCGGCGTCTTCCATGCGTACGGGGGTAAACCGAAATGGCGAGGCTCGCAACGATTTTGCCGCGGCGCGCCTC
>JAFMSA010000366.1 GCA_017353855.1 Alphaproteobacteria bacterium | reverse complement strand
CCTGTGTTGCTGCACGACCCTGCTGCCAAGGTCATTGCCGCGGCGCATGGCGGCTGGCGTGGTGTCCTTGGGGGGATCATTGAGGCTACGATTGAGGGGATGGAGGGGATCGGTGCGCAGCGCAGCGGCCTGCGCGCAGCGATCGGCCCGTGCATCGGCCGCGATTCGTACGAAGTCGGGCCGGAGTTCCGGGACCAATTCCTCGCCGCCGATGCCGCCAGTGCGGGCTTGTTCGCTCCGGCCGCGCGTGGTCGTTTCATGTTCGACCTCTGCGGCGTTATCGAATACCGGCTCACTCGTGCCGGGATCGGGACGGTGGAACGCGCTTGCCACGACACAGTAGCCGAGGAAGAGTTCTTCTTCAGCTATCGCCGCAGCTGCCTGCGCGGCGAGCGTGCCTATGGACGCGGGCTTTCCGCGATCGTGCTCGACGAGTAGGGCGCCGGCTTCGGCTACGGATAACGAGTGGCGGGCGATATGTGGCCTACCTGATCGGATTCATCGCATTTTGCTCGCTCGGGCCTTCTGCTCGCCGATGCATTGCTGTTTTGACGACCGGACTGGCGGTAGCTCTGCTGGTGGCCGCCTGCCAGCCGTTGCCGCACCCCTTCGCCGACGACGTGCCCCGGCAGGGATCACCGATGCTGGCTCTGCGCGACAGCGCCAGCGTGGCGATTGCGCCGGTTGAAGGCGTCCCGCAGGCAACCGCCGAGAAGCTCGGGCCGGCAATGGCGAGCGCGCTTCAGGAGCGCGAAATCGCCGCGAGCGACAAAGCGGCGAGCATCAGCAGCTATGAGCTCGTCGGCAGAATTCAGCAGATGCCTGCATCGGACGGCAAGGCCGTGATGGTGGCGCTTTGGGAATTGCGCGATCCTGCGGGCGGGCAGCTCGGAGAGCGCGCCGAGCGCATCGAGGCGACGGCGTCGGATTGGCAGGAGGGGAACGACGATGCCGTCGCGCGGCTGGCTGCCGCAAGTGCGGCACAACTGGCGGGGTTGCTTCAGGACGAGGCGCCGGCCGAGGCCGAGAGCGGCGGTCGCACGCGGCTGCGGGTAAGCGGCGTCGCAGGCGCCCCGGGCGACGGCGGAGATTCGCTCGCCAATGCGATGACGGAGCAGTTGAAGCAGCAGGACCTTACCATCGTCACGGATCCGCAGGCCGAGGCCGATCTCGTCCTCAGCGCCGAGGTCGCTGTCGCGTCCCCCAAAGCGGGCAAGCAGAACGTCAAAATCGTGTGGCATCTGCGGCGCCAGGACGGCGGCGAGATCGGCACGGTCGCTCAGGAAAACGACGTTCCGGCGGGGTTGCTGAACGGTGCCTGGGGGGATATTGCCTATATGGTGGCGATCTCGGCGCGGGACGGCGTTATGCAACTGGTTGCCCGCGGCGCCGCTCAACAGGTCGGTAAGTCCTGAGTCCCCGGGTTGTCATATCGTTTCCGGGCTGTTAAATAGCGGGTGAAGGAAGCCGCGGGGTCGGACCCGACGGCAGCGGCGATTGCTAACCTCGATTATGAAAATCCTCGCCTGTAACGGCAATCGGCGGCTCGCCGACGCCATTTCCGACTATCTCGATCTGCCGCTGACGAAAGCGAGCGTGCGCCGGTTTTCCGACGGGGAGGTGTTCGTCGAAATCCACGAAAACGTACGCGGCGAAGACGTCTTCGTGATCCAGCCGACCTCGTTCCCGGCCAACGACAACCTGATGGAATTGCTCGTCGCGCTCGACGCGCTGAAACGCGGCTCGGCGCGCCGGGTGACCGCAGTCGTTCCGTATTACGGCTATGCTCGGCAGGATCGCAAATCGGGTCCCCGCACCCCGATCTCCGCCAAGCTCGTGGCCAATATGATCACCGCGGCGGGGGCCGACCGGATCCTTACGCTGGATCTCCACGCCGCGCAGATCCAGGGCTTCTTTGACATTCCGACCGACAATCTGTACGCCGCGCCGGTCCTGGTGAAGGATATCCGGGACAATCATTCGGGCGAGGATCTGGTCATTGTCTCGCCCGACGTCGGCGGCGTCAGGCGGGCGCGCGACATCGCGCGCCGCGTGGACGCCGACCTCGTGATCGTCGACAAGCGGCGCGAGCGGGCCGGGGTTTCGGAGGCGGTAAACATCATCGGTGATGTCGCGGGACGCCGCTGCATTCTGGTGGACGACCTTGTCGATACCGCAGGTACGCTGTGCAACGCTGCGGCGGCGCTAGTGGATGCGGGCGCTTCCGACGTCTACGCCTATGCCACGCACGGGGTGCTGTCGGGCGGGGCGGTAGCGCGCGTGGGCGCTGCGGCGATCGAGAAACTGGTCATTACGGACAGCATCGTGGCGACGGAGGCCGTGCGTACAGCGCGCAATATCCGTCAACTGACGATCGCCCCGCTGATTGCCGAGGCCGTCCGGCGCATCAGCGAAGAACGCTCGGTCTCGAGCCTGTTCGACTGAACCGGGGCCCGAGGGCTGGCATTTCGCAAACCGGTTCATATCTAGGTTCATTTAATTTGCTCTATCGGTGAGGAGCGACAGTCAATGCCTGAGATCACGACCCTAAGCGCCCAACTGCGCGCCGGTGCCGGAAAGCGGGCCGCCAGGACGACGCGGCGCTCGGGGCGCGTGCCCGGGATCATCTACGGTGACAACAAAGAGCCGGTGCTGATCAGCCTGGAGCCGCGCGAATTGTCGCGCGCGCTCGCTAACCGCGGTTTCTTTGCGACGCTCGTCGACATCAGGATCGACGGCACCGTCTATCGTACGCTGCCGCGCGACTTGCAGCAGCATCCGGCGACGGATAAGCCCCTGCACGTCGATTTCATGCGGGTGGGCGGCCACACTCGGGTGATTGTGACGGTGCCGGTCGTCTTCGCCAATCCGGAGATGTCGCCCGGGATCCGCCGGGGGGGCATTCTCAACATCGTCCGGCACGGCATCGAGCTGAGCTGTCCGGTTGAGAACATTCCCGATCGGCTGGTTGTCGAGCTTAACGGGCTGGAAATCGGCGACAGCATCCATATCAGTCACGTGATCATGCCGGAGGACTGCCGCCCGACGATCGCGGCGCGCGATTTCACGATCGCCACCATCGCGGCATCCTCGGCCGTGCGTGAGGAGGCCGCTGCCGCAGCGGCAACAGTTCCCGAACCCGAAGAGCCTCTGGCCGCCTCCAGCTGAGCATAGCGGCCGAGATCTTTCGTACGACATCGAACGTTTTCCGATGCGCCTTTTGGTCGGTCTCGGCAATCCCGGCGCGCGCTACGCCCGAAACCGGCACAATATCGGCTTCATGGCGGTCGACGCGATCGCCCGCCGGTACGGCTGCCGGGCATATCGCAGCCGTTTCAAGGGCGAACTCGCCGAGGCCTCGATCGGAAGCGCACGGGTCCTCCTATTTAAGCCGCAAACCTTCATGAACGCATCCGGCGAAGCAGTCGGCGAGGCGGCGCGGTTTTTCAAGATTTTGCCTTGCGATGTTGCCGTCATCCATGACGAGATCGATTTGCGCCCCGGCAAACTCAGGGTAAAGCGGGGCGGCGGCAATGCGGGTCATAACGGTTTGCGTTCGATCGACGCCTTTTTGGGGGCGGATTATTGGCGTGTGCGGATCGGGGTGGGGCATCCGGGGGTGAAAGAGTTGGTGCAGCCCTATGTCCTGCAGAATTTCTGCCACGAAGAGCTGACCGGCTGGGTTGGCCCGTTGCTCGACGCCGTCGCCGAGACCATTGAGCTCCTCCTGTCGGATACCCCCGACGCGTTTATGAGCGAGGTGGCGCGCCGCTTTGCGCCGCCGCATGCCAGTATTACGGAAGATATTGTTTAGTATCGATTATATATAATTGGGCAATATTATGGGATTTAGCTGCGGCATCGTCGGATTGCCGAATGTCGGCAAATCGACCCTCTTCAACGCACTGACCGCCACGGCAGCGGCGCAGGCAGCGAATTATCCGTTCTGCACAATCGAGCCGAATGTCGGGCGAGTGGCGGTGCCGGACGAGCGGCTCGAGTTTGCCGCACGCCTGGCAAAATCAGCGAAAATCGTCCCGACCCAGCTCGAATTTGTGGATATTGCCGGGCTGGTCCGCGGTGCGGCCCGTGGGGAGGGGCTCGGCAACCAGTTTCTCGGCCATATCCGGGAGGTCGACGCGATAGCGCACGTGCTTCGCTGCTTTTCCGATGGCAATGTAGCGCATATCGAAGGCTCGATCGATCCGGTCCGCGACGCCGAGACCGTCGAGACCGAACTGATGCTGGCCGACCTCGAAAGCCTCGAGAGGCGATGCCAGCAGATGGCAAAGCGCGCGCGGGGCGGCGACAGGGAGGCCAAAGTGCAGCTCGAGCTCGCGGAAACCGCGCTGACGGCTCTGCGCGAAGGAAAGCCGGCGCGCGAGGTCCACGCACGCGAGCGGCAAGGGGAGCTGAACGCGCTGCAGCTTCTCAGCGCCAAACCGATCCTCTACGTGGCGAATGTCGACGAGGCGAGCGCTGCCTCGGGAAATGCCGAGAGCAGCCGCGTGGCCTCGTATGCCGCCCGGCGCGGCGCCCGTTCGGTGGTGATCTCGGCGGCGATCGAAGCGGAACTCGCGCAGCTCGCCGACCCGCTGGAAAAACGGGAGTTTCTGACCGCGCTCGGGCTCAGTGAGCCCGGTCTCTCGCGCGTTATTCGCGCCGGGTACACCCTCCTTGATCTCGTCACTTTCTTCACTGTCGGGCCGAAAGAAGCGCATGCCTGGACGGTCGAGCGGGGAACCAAGGCGCCACAGGCGGCCGGGCGGATCCACACCGATTTCGAGAAGGGGTTTATCCGGGCCGAGACGATCGCTTATGACGATTTCGTCAGGCATGGCGGCGAGCAAGGTGCGAAAGATGCCGGCCGTATGCGACTCGAAGGTGCCGATTACGTCGTCAAGGACGGCGACATCATGTTTTTTCGATTTAACGTGTGAGCGCCGCGCTTGTGCTCCCGGTCGTCACCACTTGGGACGGCGCCCCATGCGCAGCGGGATCGAGCCCCGGGCTTATTCTTCCGAGAAGAACAGGATTACGCCGTTTGCCTCGCTTGCCGGCACGACGATGCTGCCGTCCGGCAGTTCGTCAAAAGGGAT
>JAFMSA010000038.1 GCA_017353855.1 Alphaproteobacteria bacterium | reverse complement strand
GTTTTGAGGGCGATATGGCAGCAGATCGACCCTACCGCGTAGTCCTGGTTGGGGATTCGGATGGACGGCTGCGCGAAGTTCAGCAACAGCTCGTGGGCCATAGTGATATCGCGGTCGAGTTTGAGGAAAGTGAAGGCGGCAGGTCCGGGTCCGGCGGCCTAAATGCGGCTGCTTCGGACTGGGCCCCCGACGTTCTTGTCATTGGACCACATCTGCCAAGGCCAATCGAAGCGGCGGGCCGCCTACGAAACCGTCGTTCGCAGGTTCAAATTGTCTTTCTGGGGCAGGTGGAACGGTTGAATCGCTTGCGCACCTCCCTGCCGTATGTGCCCCAGCTCTCCGATGCATGGACGGCAGAGGCGGAAGCGCCGCCGGCAACGGTCAGAGATGTCATTCTGCAAGCGGCACGTGAAGCCCGTCGCCGGGCGGCAACCGCCATGGCCCACGACCGTATCAATGCTCGGCTGTCATCGATAGCAGCGCCCTCGGAGGCGCGGCGCCGATTTCGGCAGATGCTGCTTTCGGAAAAGTATCTGGCAATCATAACGAAGCAAGCTCCCATACCAATCTTTGCGGTGAACCTCGATGGCCGCGTCATTTCATGGAATGATGCTGCGAGCGATCTTTTCCTCTGTGAGGCGGATGACGCGATTGGACGATACGCGGCCGCGCTCTTTGCACCCTCGGCGCGGCAGGAGATTGATCTGCTTTTTAGTCGGGCCGTTCAAGGTGAGGCGCTTGTCCGCCATGAAGCGCCGATTCTTCTTGCGACAGGTAAGGTCATATCTGCGGAAATCAGTGTCGCTCCGCTGCGCGGCGAAAATGACAACGATCTCATCAGCCTTGTGGTAATGGTACAGGACATAACCGATCGAAAACAAGCTGAACGGGTACTGGAAGCGACGCGTCGAGAGCTGACGCGTGTGTCGCGGGTAATCACGGTCGGCCAAATGGCTGCCTCCATTGCACATGACGTAAATCAGCCATTGGCAGCAATCGCGGCAAACGGTAACGCCGGTCTGCGTTGGCTCGGTCGGGCCGATCCCGACCTGCAGGAGGCGCGGCTATGTCTCGGACGGATCCTCGAGAACGCCGGCCGTGCGGCCGATGTCGTCGCAGGCGTGCGCGCTTTGTTTGCCAGGGAACGCCGCGAGATCAAGGCGCTGAGCGTGAACGATCTCGTCCGTGAGGTGCTTGCCGTTTTGAAAGGGGATATTGCAGGCCAGAGCGTTCGGCTGCAATGCGAACTGTCAGACGACCTCCCCGACATCATGGGTGATCGCATCCAATTGCAGCAGGTCCTTATGAATTTGATCAGTAACGCGATTGATGCATTGACCTCGGTGATGGATCGCGAGCGGATGCTCATAGTGAAGACGTGGGTTAACGACGCAGCGATCATGATAGCGGTCGAGGACTCGGGTGCGGGGATCAGGCCCGAGGATGCCGATCACATCTTCGAGGAATTCTTCACAACGAAGCCGCAGGGAATGGGGATGGGCCTTTCTATTTGCCGCTCGATCATCGTGGCACATGACGGCCGTCTCTGGTCATCGCCACGCGACCCGCATGGGACGAGATTTCTGATTGAGTTGCCTGGTGTTCATTGAGCGATTCCCGAGCGTTTCGGGACTGAGTGAGATGCTCCGGTCGCGCGAGGTTGCTTATCCGCGCCCACCGGCAAATCCATCGGCGGCTGCAAAGGATCTGGCGGGGTAGACCCGAATACGGCTGGGGCTTCCCGATAGCCGCACACCCAGTGACCTACTGATGGACGGGTGGCCTGATTTCTGGGTTGGCGTAGCTCTCCAGGCCGACTCCTGGCTTTTCGGCACTCGAGTATCTGCGCCAATCGCGTCACTCGGGGTAGACAGGGCGGTAGGCGCGGGCGCGGATCAGCGCGCCGACATCGTCCGGCCGCTCCACTCGCGCCAGTCCCTGGTCGAAAATGCTTGTGGCGACTCGCTCCGCGACATGGAGCGATGCCTGCAAAATCCGGCTCTGCGGCGGGTAGATCAGCCCCGTCGACAGATCCTCTTCGGTGACCTGCTCGGCGACCGCTTGCGCGGCCACGATAAACATCTCTTCCGTCACGTGCTTCGCCTCGGTCGCGAACACCGCCATACCCATGGCCGGGAAGATGTAGACGTTGTTGCCTTGGCCCGGTGCGAAGCGCTGACCGGCGATCTCGACCGGTGGGAACGGGCTGCCGCTTGCGAAAATGGCCTTGCCATCGGACCAGCGATAGGCTTCCTCGGCGGTGCATTCGGAGCGCGAGGTCGGGTTCGAATAAGGAAAGACAATCGGCCGCTCGTTGATCGCGGCCATCGCTTCGATCACTCGGCGGGTGAACAGTTTGGGTACGGTGCTGACGCCGATGATGCCGGTCGGCCGGACAGCGTTAACCGCCTCGACAAAAGTGGACACCGGAGCCAGTTCCTGCGCAAACGGCTTCTGGAACTCGGCGAGGTCGGTGCGCGAGGTCACCAGCAGGCCGTTGATGTCGAACAGCGCATTGCGGCGCCGCGCTGTTGCGAGGTCCATGCCCTCCCGCGCCATCGCCAGGCTGATCAGTTCGGCAATGCCGGTCGCGGCCGACCCGGCGCCGAGGAACAGGAAGCGCTGCTCGGTGAGACTCTGTCCGGTGACGCGCACTGCCGCGAATATGCCCGCCAGCGCGACGCCGGCGGTACCTTGGATGTCGTCGTTGAAGGTGCAGATCTTGTCCCGATAGCGCTCGAGGATCGGGACCGCATTGAGGTTCGCAAAGTCTTCCCATTGGATGCAGCATTTCGGATAGAGCTGCTGCACTGCGTTGACAAACTCGTCGATAAAGGCCAGATAACCGGCGCCGCGCACGCGCTGCTGGCGCACACCGAGATAGAGGGGATCGTCGAGCAGAAGCTGATTGTTCGTACCGACATCGAGAACAATCGGCAGACAATATTGCGGCGGCACCCCGGCGCAGGCGGTATAGAGTGCCAGCTTACCGATCGGGATCCCCATCCCGCCGGCGCCGAGATCGCCCAAGCCGAGGATCCGCTCGCCGTCGGTAACGACGATGAAACGCGCGTCTTTCTCCGGCCAGTTGCGGAGGATCTCGCGAAGCCGGCCGCGGGCGCTGATCGGCAAGTACATGCCTCGCGCCTGGCGGAAAATATGGCCGAATTTCTGACAAGCTTCGCCGACCGTCGGCGTGTAGACGAGCGGCATATAGGTGGCGGGGTCAGACATCAGCACCGCGTAAAACAACGTCTCATTGCGCGCCTGAAGGTCTGAAAGCACCAGGTATTTCTGCAGGTCGTCATCGAGATCGGCGATTTCCGCGTGGCGGCGCGCCGCCTGCAGTTCTATGCTCGCGACGGCCGGCGGCAAGAGACCTTCGAGACCCCAGGCACGGCGCTGCGCCTCGGTGAACGCCGTTCCCTTGTTGAGGCGCGGATTGCGGAGCAAATCGTAGCCGGTACGGTGTTGCGGCGTCGGTGCTGTCATGTTGATTCCACAGTGCGGTGTCGGGAGTCGGCATTATATCTTAGCGGTCGCGAGCGCTATTTGAGCCTCGTAAGAACCGGCAGCCGCCTCGCATATTGCGCGGCTCGAATACGGCCCGAAACCGGCAGTCCGCCGGTGATTTGTCAGCGCGATAGCCCATGTCCCCGAGGATCGGACCGGCGTGAACGTGGGGCAGGGCAACGGGTTGACGAAGCGACCCGGATCGTGGGAAGTGCTTTACCGCCGGCTGCTCGAGGATCCTGAGCCTGCGCTGGCCACCGGCTGATCTGTCGGGCAAAAAGTACCCGCCGCGGCGACATGGCGAAAGACGCGGCGGGGTGAAAAAACAAGGAACGATCGGATCGACCTTACTGCGAACCGGAGGTCTCATCACGCTGGCTGAACAAAGCGCCGTCGATGTTTTTTCCGGTATGTGCGTGCGCACAATGATCCTCGCCAGAGTCCGGGATCACGATGCAAGACAAGATGGGGCTGTCCCGAGAACCTCGACGCCCGGTGTACGGCGCTGTCACGCTGTCACTGTCGGTCGGCCACGCGGTTCGAAGAACCGGCCCAAAGCCTACCGCGATCCGGCCGTCTGGGCGTTGCACGCCGATCTCGGCCCGTGGGAGAGGGCGCCGTGAGCCAACCTGCGTACACCGCTACCGTCTGCCATCAGAAGCAAGCTCAGTCGTTGTTGGATCGGGCCGTGCGCGATCTTACGTGACGCGTCACGGCGACCCAACGTCTGCTGGCGCCGGAGGAACCTTCGACGCCGCACGTCCGGTCAAGCGCGCCGGGCCGGTTCCGGCGCCATCGCCCCCGGACGCCGGTGCCTTCGCATCTGATCGATCGCGATTTTTTACGAGTTTTGAATCCGGGATGTCCCGTCGGGCTCGCGGCAGGCGCGACCGCCCGCGATGGAGCCGGCGGCGGCGCCGAGGGGAAAGCGCGAGCTGAGGCAGGCCGCATCCTTCATCAACAGGCGAACCTGCCGCACCCGACGCCTGGGGCGTTGCGTCCTGCGGAACGATCCCGATCAAAGCGCGCATTTTATGGCAGTAGCAACCGGTTAGTGACTGCTCTGCACAGCCGTCGGCATCACGTTCGCGTTGAGGTTGGCGATGATCCAGGCCGAGCCGGTAATGACGAGGAAGACGATCAGCAGGCCAAAGGAAAGAGCGATAATATTGTTCGTGTTGTCAGGCCCGCTGCCCAGATGAAGAAAGAAGACGAGGTGGACGCCGATTTGCGCAAAGGCGAGCACGACCAACCCGACCGGTACGCCCGGTGCCCAGAGCAAATTCGTTTGCGACACGACAAACGAAGCGATCGTCGCGAGGATCGCGAGCGCGAGCCCCGCCGTGTACGATAGAAAACTAGCCGACGGCTCATTCTCTTCGACGCCTGGCGTGCGGTCGTCGAATATGCGGTCGGGACCGTTCATCATCGCGCTCCCATCAGGTAAACCAGTGTCAGCACGCCGATCCAGATGATGTCCAGAGCGTGCCAGAACAGGCTGAAGCACAGGAGGCGTCGCAGCACGCGCGGGCGCAGGCCCTTGGCGACGACCTGCGCCACCATATACGCGAGCCAGATCAGGCCGCTGGTGACGTGCGCACCGTGCGTGCCGACCAACGTAAAGAAAGCAGACAGGAAGGCGCTGCGCGAAGGCCCGGCGCCCTTGCGCACCATGGCGGCGAATTCCGTGCCCTCGATGAAGAGGAACGCCGCACCGAGCACGAAGGTGAAGGCGGCGAAGATCAAGAAGCGGCCCGGTTGTCGCCGTTCGGCCGACAACGCCCCGAGCCCGCATGTGTAGCTCGAGAACAGCAGACACATGGTCTCGATGAAGACGCTGCGGAGGTTGAACAGCTCGGGCCCGGACGGTCCGCCGGCCGTCTGGTCTGAAAGCACCGCGTAGGCTGCGAACAGCCCTGAGAACAGGACAAAATCGCTGAGCAGGAAGATCCAGAACCCATACGCGACGACAATGCGCGTCGGCGCCGGTCCTCCGCCGCCACGCCCGCGCGCAAGGGCGGTGGAGACCGCCTCGATGGTCGCGACCGTCATCCCGGCCATCCGAGGCCCAGACGGGCCCGTTCCATTCGCGCGATCTCGCCCGCCGGGATTTCATGCTCGCGGGTCTCGCTCCAGCCGAACACCATGAGTGTGGCTGTGGCAGCGAGGAGGCCCAGGATCACGATCCACCAGATGTGCCAGATCAACGCAAAGCCGGTGATCACCGCGAAGAATGCGGTGATAAAACCGGTGGCGCTGTTGCGCGGCATCTCTATGGCTTCATACGCCTGTTCGAGCGGCGGCATTCCTCTGCGCTTCATTTCCGCGAAGGCGTCGATTGTCTCGACCCTCGGCATCACTGCGAAGTTGTAGGCCGGTGGCGGCGACGGGGTTGACCACTCCAACGTTCGACCGTTCCACGGGTCGCCCGTCCGGTCGCGGCGAACTTCGCGCGTACGGATGCTGACATAAAGCTGCGCGATCTGGCAAAGGATGGCCAAGAAAATGAAAACGGCGCCGATCTCTGCGATCATCAGCAACGGCCGCCAGCCCGGATCGGCAATGTGCTCGAGGCGGCGGGTCATGCCCATCATGCCCAGCACATAAAGCGGCATGAACGCGAGATAGAAGCCAATGATCCAGCACCAGAAGCTGGCCTTGCCGAAGCGGTCGTCGAGGGTGAATCCGAACGCTTTGGGGAACCAGTAATTGTAGCCGGCCAGCACTCCGAACAGCACCCCGCCAATAATGACGTTATGGAAATGGGCGACCAGGAAGACGCTGTTGTGAAGCACGAAATCTACCGGCGGCACCGCAAGGAGAACGCCCGTCATGCCGCCAATCACGAAGGTGACCATGAAACCGACTGAAAACAGGATGGGCGTTCTGAACACTATGCGACCACGGAACAGCGTAAACAGCCAGTTGAAGATTTTGACTCCGGTCGGCACCGCAATGATCGCGGACATGATGCCGAAGAAGGCATTGACGTTGGCACCCGCGCCCATCGTGAAGAAATGGTGCAGCCAGACCATGAATGAGAGGACGCAGATCCCCAGCGTCGCGAGTACCATCGAGCGGTAACTGAACAGTCCCCTGCCGGAAAAGGTGGCGACCACTTCGGAGAAGACGCCGAACGCCGGCAGGATCAGGATGTAGACTTCGGGATGACCCCACGCCCAGAACAGGTTGACATACATCATCTGGTTGCCGCCGCGGTCGTTGGTAAAGAAGTGCATGCCGAGGTAGCGGTCGAGCAGCAGCATCGCGAACGTCGCGGTGAGAATGGGAAAGGCCGCGACAACCAGCATGTTCGTGGCCAGTGCGGTCCAACAGAACACCGGCATGCGGAAGTAGGTCATTCCGGGGGCGCGTAATTTAAGGATCGTGGTCACGAAATTCACGCCGGTCAGCAACGTGCCGATGCCCGAGATCTGCAGTGACCAGAGGTAGTAATCAACGCCGACATCGGGTGAAAACGGGAGCTCCGACAGCGGCGGGTACGCCATCCATCCGGTACGCGCGAAATTGCCGATGACAAGCGAGGTGTTGACCAACAGAGCGCCCGATGCCGTCAGCCAAAAGCTGACCGAGTTGAGCACGGGAAAGGCGACGTCGCGCACACCGAGCTGCAGTGGCACGACAAAGTTCATCAGTCCGATGACGAGCGGCATCGCCACGAAAAAAATCATGATCGTGCCGTGTGCCGAGAAGATCTGGTCGTAGTGGCCCGGCGGCAGGTACCCCTGCGCGTTGCCGATCGCCATCGCCTGTTGCGTGCGCATCATGATTGCATCGGCATAGCCGCGCATCAGCATGACCAGTCCAAGAGTCAGGTACATGATGCCGATGCGCTTGTGATCGACGCTGGTGATCCACTCGCGCCACAGATAAGGCCACCAGCCCTTCACGGTGATGATCCCGAGGACCGCCAGAATGACGATGAGGACGATCGCCCCGCTGATGATCGGGAACGGCTCGTTGAACGGGATTGCCGCCCAGCTCAGCCGGCCCAGCATCTCACCCTCCCGCCTGTTGCGCCGGCGGACGCCACGCGGCACCGGCGGACTTTTGCGGACCCGACGCCGTCTGCTCGACGATGCGCTCGAACAGTTTCGGCTGTACTGTGCGAAAGGTCGACGGCGGCACCGCTCTGCTCGGCCTTGCCAATGCGGCGTAAGCGGCGTCGTCGAGCGCAGCCCCGGCACTGTGCGCTTGCGTGACCCAGGCCTGGAAATCGCCGGCCGGCACCGCCTTGACGACAAACCGCATATCGGAAAAGCCGTCGCCGCTGAAATTAGCGGAAAATCCGGGAAATTCACCCGGCTCGTCCGCGAGCAGGTTGAGCTGCGTGGTCATCCCTCCCATCGTGTAGACTTGGCTGCCGAGCTGCGGCACGAAAAAAGAATTCATCACCGTCGCCGAAGTAAGGCGGAAGTGCACCGGGGTTCCGGCCGGGATGACCAGCTGATTGACGGCGGCAACGTCCTGATCGGGATAGATGAAGAGCCACTTCCAATCGAGCGCTACGACCTCTACCGGAAGCGGCTGGGCATCTGCCGGAATCGGCGCGCGCGGATCGAGCTGATGGGAACCGATCCAGATGACGCCCCCCAGCAGGATCACGATCAGGGCCGGGATTGACCAGACGACGAATTCAATACGTCCTTCATAGGCCTGATCCGGAGCGTGGCTGGCACGCATGTTGGTCGACCGGTACCACCAAGCGAACACCAAGGTTGCCACGATCACGGGAACCACGACAACGAGCATGATCGCCGTGGAGTCGAGCAGAAGTAGCAGCTGGGCGGAAGCGATCGGTCCGCGCGGATCCAATATGCCGGCCGGCTGGCACGAGGTGACCAGCCCTGCGGCGCACACGACCAGCGGGCCCACCCAGCCCGAGCGCCAAGGCCCGGGCCGCGCACGACATGAACGACCGCGCGGCGCGTCGGGGCTCGCGCAACTCCAACCGCACATCGTGACCTCCGAGACAGAAGGTGGTACGGAAGCACTCCGCCCGACGACGCGTCAGATCGTCCGAGACCGGGTCAATTTACAACGCTCGGGCGCGCCAGTCCGCTTCCGGCTGACGGCGGCAATCGACAGGCGCCCGGGTCGGAAGCCCGGCGCGACAATGCGCCCCGGCGCCACCGGTTTCACGTAGCGCGGTCGCTCGTGCCTTCACGAGCCGAGAGACTTGCCGATCCCCACGCTATGAAAATGACCGGGAGGGTCGCTGACCAGAATGTGCCGTGCAAGCCCTGTGCTTAAGCTATGGGGACAAGCGGCGCGCCGAAGGCGATTCCCGATTATCCGGATCGGCACTTCGGATCACCGCGTTGGCGTATACAGCAACAGCCTCGTCGTCCTCTATTCCCGCAAGCACCACGTGGTATGGTGCCCGAAGTACCGCGTCAAGGTACCGGAAGGACAGATCGAGCGCGGCTGAGTGTGTGAGGGACGAGCAGCCCAGATCATCGAGATGGAAGGGGTGGCGGATCACGTACCAGGGCTTATGCATCATACGGGCATTCAAACTCATCGCTATCGGATGAGCAGGGACGCGTATCGCATCGGATCGCAACGAGGATTAGAAGGTTGTTGATCGAAACTCAGAGCGGCTTTGCGACGCAAACCGCGTGCCGCAGCACCTTTTCAAGCGTCGTCTGCCAGATGGGTTTATCCGTTCGGGTTGCGGTGAGGGCCGGGCTTGGCTGCTGAACGTCGAGTGCGATCCTCGGTTTGCGATCGACCGGCTCGTGCGCCTGATCAAAGGCCGGTCACCGCGTACTGAGGCGGGAATTCCCCGCCCTGCTCCTGTCGTGCCCGACCGAGCTACGTGCGCATACTGCGGCGCACGGTCGGCGACAGGCCGCGCTCGTATGCACAGCTCGTTCAGCAGGGACACCCGCCCGCGCAAGGGATGGCAGACGTCGTGATGCAGCGCGGCTGCCGGCTGTTTCGGCTATTGGCGCCCGCTGCAGCCGGAACGGCACGGCAGCGACCGCCAAAAGGCCTGCGGAAACAAAGCGGGGCCGGAGCGCGGGTTTGCGCGCACAGGGCGCTGACACGAATCCGGTGCAATCGAACGCAGCATGCCGGTGAAGCGATAGCCGCGGCCGAATTCCGTACGGATCAAATCACGGCCGCCGCCGAGCGCTTTGCGCAAGATGGAGACCTGAACCTTGAGGTTTTCTTCCGATATCACGACGTCCGGCCACACCCGGCCGATGAGCTCCTCTTTAGTGATGAGCTGGCCGTCGGATTCCAAGAGGGCGAGAAGGAGATCGAAGGCGCGCGTGCCGAGCTCGACCGGGACACCGTCGGCGAGCAGCTGCCGCTGGCGCAACAGCACGCGGAAACGCCCGAACTCAAGGGCCGTGGCGGGTATGGCCGAGGTTGGCCGGTCCACGCGACCCGCCAGGGACGCAGGCGTTTGCATCTCAGTCCATCGTCTTGGTAATTCGCGGCCGGCAATTCGAGGCGGACTCGTGTGCTGGTCGTGTCGTTGCTGCATGACGGCCCTCGAGAAGAAGGGATGTGCGCGTGGAGCAAAATTAACGGGCCGCTATACAGCAACCTATTGGATCTGTGGACGGATGCATCCTGCTTGAGGGTCACCCCTATTACACTTTGGTTTAGGATCGCGGGGGAAGAGGACGGTATGCGTCGCAACCGCGGCGCTGGCCTGAGTTGGATGCGGAGTCGACCTCGAGCGGCCGGGCGCCTAGGAGCCCTCGGATTTGTCCCTGGTCAGGTTCAACCGGTCAACCATCCGTGCGAGATCAGGCAGAGAGGCCGCCTGCATTTTCCGCATGACCTGGCCGCGATGCACTTTTACAGTAATCTCGCTGACGCCCATCTCGTAGGCGATTTGTTTGTTGAGGCGACCGGCCACGACCAAGGCCATCACCTCGCGTTCGCGGGGGGTAAGCGTCTCGAAGCGGGCCCGCAACCCAGCCACCGCTTTTTCATCCTCCAGCCAAGCACGATCGCGCGCGATGCCAAGCTGGATCGCATCGAGCAGGTCCTGGTCGCGGAACGGCTTGGTCAGGAATTCGATCGCTCCCCCCTTCATCGCTGCGACGGACATCGGTACGTCGCCGTATCCGGTGATGAAGATGATCGGGATGTGGATGCTTGCGGCCGCGAGCTGTCGCTGGAAGTCGAGCCCGCTGTGCCCGGGCAGCCTTACATCGAGAACAAGGCAGGCAGGCCCGTGCGGGCGGCCGGTCTCGAGAAATTCATCTACCGAAGCAAGCAGCTTTGCCTGCAGCCCGACCGATCGCAGAAGGCTGCCTATCGACTCGCGGACTGCGGCATCATCATCGATGACGATAACGGTCGACATCGTCTCGGCCATCATCAGCTCTCACTGCAGCGGCCCGCTTGTGGCGGAGGCTTCTCGTCTGCGCCGGGCCCGACCACACCTGGAGGGGTCCGACCAACAGGGAATCGGTCGCGCCCCAAGCAGGGATCCCATCGACCTCCCTGCTAAGCGAAGGCAGATGCCTTGCGAGTACAGGATGCGCCCTCGTTATTCCGGCGGCAAGGGCACATTCCGATCGTTAGGGTTCTTGGCTTGGGTGGGGTTTTTACCCGCCCCCTTGAAGGCGCAGAGCCGCTCCCGACTGACGCGTCGTTGTCGGGCTTGCAGTTTCGCGGTATGCGAGGCTGCACGATCCCGTCCCGGTGCAATCTGCCGCCTGCACGTGTCACAAAATGATACCAAACATTACAAAACTTTATGCACCGATTCTTCCCGGCGCATGGCTTTCGGTGATGCAGGTTGTTGACGAGTGGGCGTGATCCGAGAGGCTGAGCATGGCGATCCCGAACCTGCAGGGGGTGTTCCCCTCACGAGCTCACTGATCAACGCAAGCCACGCGTTCGAAGCCGGCGCGATATCAGAAGCAGAGTTGCAGGGAGCGTATGATCCTGCTCTGCGAGACACGGTTCAGCGGCTCGAAGCTGCGGGCTCCCCGGTCCTAGCCGATGGCAAACAGGAAAAGCACAGCTTCCACACCTACCCGCTTCATGGTCTGAAGAAAAATTGCGGTAGATGGGACGCCCTTCTATTTGCGGAAGGGGCGACACATACTTCGGTTGACGGCGGGCTACAATATCCCGCTCAACGTTTATCTGGAGGGGCGCGGCGATATACGCGCCTGCCGCTAAAATCTGCACCGGGCCCGGTGAAGTCGATCTGGAGGACGTGGGCGCCTTTTGCAGGTAGTGCTCGTGCCCGTTCAGCGGGAACGCCGCTTTGCTCGGATAGGGCAGGCTCAGCGCCGAAGTCGAAATCGCCGGTTGCTTGGAGGCTCGGCGCACAGCGCACGGGGTGGTTACGCGGCACTGCTGTCCGCGCTGTTCAACCTGCGGCCAGGAATTAGGTCAATTACAGCGAACCCGACCGCCGCGAGGTACTGAACATAATTCGGGAGCGTGCGAAGCCCGATCAACAAGTATTCGTCGGATCATTAACGTTCAGACCCTGTCGTCGAACGCCCGCAAACAATCAGGGACCTTGTCCTGAGGCGGGGAATTCATTCCGATCGCGCAATTCGGCACGGCGGATGATTGCAGAGTTGCGTCTTTCATGACGATGTTTCTCTCTCCCGGGAGACGGCATTTGCGAAAGTCCGCGCCCGCGTCTTGGGGTACGCAGACTGGCTGATAAATCACTCGGCGTTGCTGAACAGGCCAAACATCGCTGGACGAGGCGCAGCTTCCAGCGGATGACCGGCCATAGCCAAGGCAAATGCTGGTTTTTGGCGCAATGGTGGTCGATATCGCCGACCGTAAGCGGGCGGAGGAGGCTCTGCAGCAAGCTCAGGCCGATCTGGTTCGGCTCAATCGGCTGATGCTGATGGGCGAGATGACGGCTTCGATCGCGCATGAAGTCAAGCAACCAACTGACGCGGTGATCACCAACGCCAATGCGGGTTTGCGCTGCCTCCGCGTGCGATAGCCGGATGTGGACGAAGCCCGACAGGCGCTCACTCTCGAAGCCATTGCTCTGACCCGGCCCGAGGTGCAGCGCAATGGCGTCGGATTGCAGAGCCGGCTTGCGAACGAGATGCCTTCTGTCGGCAGATCGGGTCCAGCTCCAGCAGGCTCAACCTCATCGTCAATGCCATCGAGGCGATGGGCGGAGCCGCCGGCCGGCAGCGCGAGTTTATGGCCGTCTCCGGCACAGACGATGCGGACGTCGTGTGCAGGACACGTCTCGACCCGGCGACAATCGACCGGCTATTTGGGTCCGTTTTACACACCAAGCCAAATGGGACTGCCGATCAGCCGCCCGATCGTCGAGGCCCACGGTGGACGGCTCTCGGCGTCGCCGAATAAGCCCTGCGGCGCGGTCTTTCGGATCACGCTGCCGGTCGGCGAGAGCAATCGCACTACTCGCCGCGAGCGGGGTTACAGACCGGTTGCCGAAGTGTTTCCCAATGTGTAGGGTGCCTATACTCAAGTATAATCGCAACGAGCGGGTCCGCAGCCCGATCTTTTTCATAAGCCGCCAGGGCCGAGCGAGTGCACCGGCGGGACCAATGCCGAGGAGAATTTCTGGTTCGAGCAGGGACCTTGCCACAGACACCCGTCATAGCGATCGTCGACGACGATCATTCGGTGCGAGAGGCGCTGACGAGTTTCCTCAGGTCCCTCGGATATGCGGCAATTGCGTTTGACAGCGCCGAGGGCCTTCTGAAATCGAAGCGCAGGCGCAGCCTTTCATGCGTGATTGCGGACGTGCAAATGCCGGGGATGACCGGGTTTGAGCTTCATAAGCGAATGGTCACGGCTGGTGAGCCCATTCCCACCATTCTCATCACTGCCTTTCCCGACGAAAGCGCGCGGCAGCGCGCTCTGCAGGCCGGGGTGATTGGCTATTTCGCTAAGCCGTTCAATGAAGACAACTTGCTCGCGTGCATTCAGTCGACGCTTGGAAGCGGTGAGGCCGCCGGTCGCGGATCGTGACGTCGGTACCCGATCGGCCTGGGTTAGCGCAGAAGACGATCCCGATCATTGGATCATTGTGATGACCGGCCATCCGGCGCTGCGGGTGCTTACCGCGCCGGCGAGCCGTTCCTCTCAGGAACCGTTCGAGGATCACACGTCTGCGCTGTCTCGTGAACTCTCCTTGACATGACGTCGCTGTTGCGATGATCTCTGATGATCTTTCCTGCGCAAACCGCGCCCTTACTGACTCTTGAACTTGTTAAGTTAAAGTCAAACGACCATCTCCACAGATCGTCCCGCACCACCGAGAATGGAACATAATCGCGGCGGGCAGTCTCGCGGACAAGACCTTTCATAGACAGACCGGAGCTGCTGAAGCACACCGGTTCAGATCTAAATCGAGCCACCGGAAGGCGCACAGGGCCGCCGCTCGGCGCCGAAAGGTTTCAGGTGTTACTGGATCACTTGTCGCCACGGCATAGGGCATTCCGGTACCGCAGGATAGTAGGCTTGGTAGGGATCGCACCAATACCAAACGGTAGGTTGCGCCGCAGCCGTGGCCAGCGCTCCCCCGAGTAACCCAAGGCCAACGCCGAGACCTACTGCGGGTCCAACTCCCCACCCCCCGCCGTGGCCGCCGTGCCAGCCGCCACCACCGTGCCAGCCGCCACCACCGTGCCAGCCACCGCCGCGGGCGGCGTGCCA
>JAFMSA010000365.1 GCA_017353855.1 Alphaproteobacteria bacterium | reverse complement strand
GAGGCGTTCGTTTGGACGCTGCGACAGTGTTTCCCACGCGTCGGCGTACACACCGACGGCCGGCACTCACGGGTAGTCGCCGTATGGGCGCATCATGCGCCCGAGGCGCTTCAACGAAGGGTATCTTTGGTGCTGGTGACAAGAAGGCAGGTGCAGCCCGTCTCGCTCCAGACGCGCTCGTCGCCCGCTCCAGGCGCACCGTAGTTATAGTCGCCCGGGGAGAGCTTGCGCTCGTCAATCCACAACTCACCGTCGAGGAGATGCAGCTCTTCGACGCCCGCATGAGTATGCGCTGGGTAACTCGCGCCAGGCGCGAGGCGTACTAGCATGCTGACCCGGTGTCTTTCCGTGTCGGTCGCGAGCAGCTTGCATTCGATCCCGGGCGCGACCCGTTCCCATTCCGGCTCGGACCACCGCCGCGCCGGCGCCAGCAATGGTTCTTTCCCGGTCTCCTCGGCGATACGAAGCGCCAGGCGCGCCTGCACCGATGTCGTCGGACGCAGCACATCGGTGGGCCAGGAGACGAACCTGTCGACCACCGGGCGCAGGCTCTCCAACTCGCGCCGGCAGTGCGGGCACGAGGCGATGTGGGCTTCGGCCGCGGCACCCTCGCTCGCTGGCAGGACCCGCAGGGCGTAGGCGCAGGTTATCTCGCTCTGCTCGCAGCCGTTCCTCTGGAACGTACTCATGGCTTCCCTGCTCCTGCGGCCAGCATGTGCCGCAGCTTGTGCAGTCCCGAACGAATGCGCGTCTTGACGGTGCCGAGCGGCTGATTCAGCCGCTCCGCGGCTTCGGCATGCGTAAGCCCGGCGAAGAACGTCGTCTCAATCGCCTGGCGCTCTTCCGGCGTTAGCGCCGCCAATGCGGTGCGCAGCGCCTCGCCTTGCTCGCGCAGCTCGACCACGTCGCGCGGATCGGCAGCCACCTCGGCCAGCGGCTGCACATCGCCGCCGTGGCTGCGCTTCTTTCGGTTCTCGGAGCGCAGGCGATCGATCGCCCGTGAGCGCGCCTGGTTCATAATCCAGGAGAGCACCGTGCCGTTCGCGGGGTCGTAACGCGACGCACGCCGCCAGACGTCATGGAAGACGTCGATGGTGAGCTCTTCAGCGGTTTCCCGGTTGGACGTGATTCGCATGATCAAAGTGAAGACGATGCGATGAGCCATTTCGTAGAGCGCGTGCAGCGCAAGCTGGTCGCCTGTGGCAATCAATTGGACAAGTGTCGCCCAGTCCTGCTCCGGCACCGGGGCCTTGGACTTGCCATATAGTACGTCGCCCAGCGTTGCCGGCGTCTTTTGTATATCTTCCTTGGCCATAGCCGACAGATTTGTCATTGGCTGAGATTTTCCAAAATTCTCCGCCGGCCAATCAACATCGGCGACGGAAGATACGTCTTCCCTCACCCGAAGCTGCCAGCGCATCTGCGGCTTTAGCACCGAACGCCGGTCTCCGTCCATCGGCCGCGGGACAAGACATAGCGCGCAGGTCGTGCATCGAATACAAGCTGTGACATCAATCGAGGGGCGGATGGCTGGCTGCTTACGGCGAAGGCGACACTGAGCGTGCAGCCGACAAAGGTCCGATCCCTATCCTGATCCAACCATCAAGCAGAGCCAAGTCTCGGGTTTCGCGCTACGCGCCATGATGCACCGCGACGGTTTCGGCAAGTTGGCGAGATAGCGGCGCAATTCCTCTGGCTCGATCACCGTCGCCGCCGGGCCCTGCGTGCTGCGTGAACAGATAGTTGCGCATCTGTTGCATGCCGCCGGCACTGTTCCGCTCACCTCCTAGCCTTTCGGTTGACGGTGATAAAAGAAGTCCTCGATCATGCGGCACCACGGCGTGCACCAGGTTCTCGTGAGCGGCGCGATACAAAGCACGCCGCGCTGGAGCGCGGCGATTTCGCTGGCTAGAAATCGGTCTGATCTTTGCGGAAGGCCTAGTCGCCGGCGCGGCCGAAACGGTGGCGGGCGAGCTCGCGGCCAGGGCCGGAAAGGTCTTCGGCCGCCAAGGTCAGGATGCCCAGAATCACCGCAAATTCTTCCTTGCAAGCCAGGTTTATGACGAGGCCGCCGAGCATGATCTTGTCGTGGGTGTCGGCTTTGCGTTCTGTCATGCGCAGGCGGGCGAGACTCAACTCAAGCCGGGACAGCAGGCGGCGCAGGCGGAGGAGCCGGGTCGGATTGGGGCTCCGCGTGCGTGCCGTTTGGACGTTGGCCGAAAGCGCCCGCCGAGGGCCTCAAACTCCTTCAGGAGGGTGTCGTCGTCGAGGTTGAGCTCGCCGAGCCCGGCTCTGAGGGAGAGCCTGCCGAGGCGTTCGCCGGCTTTGCTTTCGATGGCGGCGAATTTTTTTCTGATGGATACGAGCCGCGCGAGTTTTTCGGCGCGGCGGTCGGTGAGGCTCTTGCGTGGCATTTGCGTTGGCTCCCCTGTAGGATCGCGTGAAGGGCAGAGTGGAGGGGAGGGGAGCCACCCGGCGGGGGACCAGCCAGTAATGAGCGTCGTGCGAAGGATCCGTCATCCGCACTGCCGCCCGGCCAGGAGAAGCATGCCATGCAAACCGAGGACGCGGAGCTCGAAGCATTCCGCGCGGCGGTGAACTGCGCCGTAGATTGCGTCAGCAGCACGTCGGGCTTGAGCTCCGAGCAAGTACATTTGTCACTAGCTGCATCACGGTAGCGAGCCTGAACGGCTTGCGGACAAATCCCGCATACCCGTGGACTCGACTGCGCACCGCATCCTCTGGAATAGAGCTGATGATGATAAACGGGATGCCGCGCTGTGTCTCGTTCTGCTGGACCGCCTGAATGAACCCGACGCCGTCGAGCACCGGCATCATGAAGTCGGTGATAATCAGGTCGGGCAGCAGTCCATTACTCAAAAGCTCCAACGCCCGGCGCCCATTGGCCGCCAGCACCACGCGATAACCCCCGTCGCTCAGTGCCATCACCAAAAGCTCAGCGATCGTAAGCTCGTCCTCCACGATCAGCACCGTCGCGTTAGTCATTGCGCCTGACCGTAGCGATCACGGGGGAATTTCCGGCCCTGTTTGGCGCCGCAGCACGCGTTGACGTCTCGCGGGGCGCCCCGGTCAACACCCCTTCGGCGCCCTCGACCGGCTCTCCGATGACAATTCCCGCATCGGTGATCGAAAATTCGCGGATCGTGGGGTGGAAGGCGGCGTCGCGCACCTTGAATACCGAAATGAAGCGGTACAGCAGCGAGCGGAATTCGGCAAAACGCAGGAGGATCAAGGTTTCCGCCAACGGCGACACCCCCTGCATCGGCAGGCGCAACTCCGGACCGGTCAGCTCCGGCGGCTCCATCGTATGCACCGTCGTGACGCCGAGCGCGCGCAACTCGGCTGACAGCGCTGACCAGAACCGCACCATGCGCTCCTGCTCGAGAGCGGCCTGCTGGAAACCGATGATTCCGTCGATCACCAGCCGCCTCACGCCGCGACGCCGAACGGCATCCAGCAGCTTACCCGAGAGTTCATCGAGGATCTGCTCGCCAACCGGACACCATAGCAGCTCGACATCACCACGCTGCTCGGCTGCCGCCAAGCCAAAGCCCATTTCCTCGGCCTTGAGTCGCAACCGCTCCGGAGGTTCAAAACAGCCGAAGAACAGGCCCGGTTCCTCGGCGCTCGAAGCGGAGATAAATTGCAGACATAACGTGGTCTTCCCGGCGCCCGACGAGCCGACCACCGATGATTGTGCCGTCTCCGGCAACCCGCCGCCCAGCAAATCATCGAGAGAGATGCTCCCGGATGTCAGGCGCCGTGTGGTCGATGGCGCGCGGCGCTCAGGAAAACTATATTGCGCTTCGATGCGTGGGAAGGCAGTGATGCCCTCGGTTGAGATGCGGAACGCGTGTTCCCCTTCGAGGAAGCCGCTGCCGCGGATCTTGTGCACCTGCAGACGCCGCTCGGTGCGTGGGGAATAGAACCTCTGCCGAAGCTCGATGACCCCGTCGACCATTGTATGTTCGGGCCCGGTCACGCCCGACCCGGTAGCCAGCAGAAACATCGTGCAGTCGGTAGCCGAGGACAGCGTCTGCAGTTCGTGCGTGAAGCGCCTCAAACCAAAGAGCGAGCCGGTCTCTGTTGCAATCCCTGAAAACCCGTCGAGCACCAGCACCGTCGCGCCGCTCGCTTGCACTTCACGAAGCAAAAGATCGATCAGCTTTTTCAGGCCCTCGTCGTCAGCATCGAGAGCCTGGTGGGCGCTGATGTAGGTGAGCCGTTCGGGAATCACCGATTGATCAAAGAAACGCATCGGCTTCAGGTGTGCAAGCATCCTACCGTGGCTTTCGGCGAGCATAGTGACAAAGAGCCCTCGCCCTCCCCTGGCCGCGTGCCCGTAGATAATCTGGCTGCCCAGAACCGTTTTGCCGGCCCCCGCTGCGCCCATGATCAAATACAGGCCGCCGCTCAAAAAACCGCCGCCGAGAATCGTATCGAGGCCAGGAACATGGCTCGAAACTCGCCTGAGCGCGCAGCCGGCACCATTGCTTTCTTGGTCAGTCATCCCGTATCCGATCCATCGTTGGCAGGTTTGAGCGGCAGCGCGACATGAAAGTTCGATCCGTGCCCGAGCCGGCTCGATAACGTAATCTTGCCATTCATGGCCTCGACCAAGTGGCAGGATATCCACAAGCCGAGGCCAAAGCCGTCAGCGCGGTGTTTGGCCACAACCCGCTCGAACCGGCCAAACACGCAATCCTGCTGATCCGCCGACATGCCGATGCCGCGATCACGCACTTCGCAAAATGCTGAGCGAGCATCCGAGCGAAGCCGGAGACCTACGGGTTTGCCGGCGCCGAACTTGAGCGCGTTCGATAATAGGTTTTCGATGACCTGTTCTACCGCGAGGGGGTCGCACACGGCTTTAATTCCGCCGTCTATATCGAGTTCGAGGACACAGCCTTTGTGGGCGGCCTCGGCCTCGTATCGTCGCGCCACCGAAACGACGAGACTTGAAAGGTCGGTGAGCCTCGGCTCCAGCTGGAGCTTCCCGGCCTCGGCACGGCTGATGTCCAGCAGTCTCGTCGCGCGATTCATGTAATTTTGAACGAGACCCTCCAGCCGCTCCAGGAGCTCTAT
>JAFMSA010000919.1 GCA_017353855.1 Alphaproteobacteria bacterium | reverse complement strand
GCAACCATTTTGCGCCCTTCAAGATTTACGAGTTCTGGTACGAGGCGACCGGGTCGACCGTACTCGGCACTGGTTTTGCCGCAACACGGGACCTCGTCTCCTTCCTGCGCTACGAGCGCAAGGATCGCAAGGGGACCCCGAATCCTATGATCGCGGACGGCGGAGGCGACCAGTCGGCCGCGGTGGCGCATGCGCTCGCCTTCGGGGTATCGCAAGCCGGCCGTTTTCTGCGGCATTTCCTCGAACTGGGGATGAACGACGACGGACGTGGCCAACGCGTCTTCGATGGCGTGCTGGCCCACGTCGCAGGTGCCGGCAAGGTATTTGCCAACCACAGCTTTGCGATGCCGGGCCGCACCGCAACTCAGCATGAGGACCGCCTCTACCCCGAGAACTGGTTCCCGTTCGGGAACGCGGTGACGACGGATCCATTTTCCGGCGAGACCGGCGCCATTCTGAAGGGGCGACCGACTGATCCGCTGATGATCGAAGTCAACACTTCGACCGAATACTGGCAAAAGGGCGCGTCGCTGGTGCACACCGATCCCGCCGGCGCGCGCGATGCCGCACTGCCCCTTTCGGCCAGGGTTTATATGATCTCCGGAACCCAGCATGGGGGACGCCCAGGTAGTGATCCGAGCCCCGGTCCCTGCGTTAATCCGCGCAACCCGAACAGCGCGACCCCGGCGCTGCGTGCTCTTTTCGTGGCGCTCGAGGAATGGGTCAGAACGGGCACTGCGCCGCCACCGAGTCGCGTTCCGTCAATCGCACGAGGCACGGCCGTTGCGGCTGGAGCCGTTAGGATACCGGCGGTACCGGGGTTTGCCCGTCCGCCAGAGGCTAACCGCATTTGTCCTCCGGTTGATTGGGTCGAACCGCCAAGCCGAATCGACAATTTCTATGAGACGCGCGTGTGCGCGGTTGATGCTGACGGAAACGAGATTGCCGGCATCAAGCTGCCGCCAGTTGCCGTTCCGCTCGGCACCTATTCCGGATGGAATGTCTATCGGGCACAGCCGTGCGAGCTTTGCGACCGCGACGGCTCGCTAATCCCGTTCGCTCGCACCAGCGCCGAGCGGGAGGCGGCCGACGACCCCCGTCTGTCGCTCAAAGAACGCTACGGTACTTGTGAAAACTATGCCGCTCAGGTCGAAGCCGTAGCCAACGCCCTTGTTACGGAGCGATTGCTTCTGCCGGCCGACGCCGAGGCTTATATTAAGGCGGCGAAGGAATACGACTGGTTCTGATCAGTGTTGGCGCTATGGACTAGCCCAGTTTCGATGTGACCTTGTTGCAGAGGATTGGGAAATGTGCAGGGCCCTGCTGCCTGTGGGGGTTCAAGGGAATGCAATAGAGGCTGTGGATCGATCGCTGCCCGTCCGTTTGACCGAATTCGCAGATTGGACCATCGATCGGCTCGCGGCGCGTGGCAGATGAAACTCCTCGCGCCGCCGCCGACGACATCGCTGCCTCAGCGCGGCAGTGGATCGGCTCTGGTCTCGCGGCCGAGATACATCGCGTAGATGCTGAGCAGCGCGAAACAGGTCATGATCGCCGCGGGTTTGTTGAAATTCCCGCCGAAAGGGGCGGCTAACAGA
>JAFMSA010000364.1 GCA_017353855.1 Alphaproteobacteria bacterium | reverse complement strand
GAGCCCGAGTTCATCCACACGCGCTGTTTGGCCTCGATGCATAGCCCGACTACCGCTCCGTTACGACCCACTTCAATATCGTCTGCACTGCGGTAAGCCCTGGATCCTCCGACTTTCGAACAATGCTCAGCAATTGAAACCACAGGTCATCCTCGGCGCTTTCGAGAAACTCGCGAACCGCACCCGCCACAAAATCCGTCACCGTCATGGACGCTGCCGTTGCGCGGCGCTCGATCTGTCGGGCGACATCGGAATGCAGCGTCGTCATGACGCTGTTCGCGACGTCAGGACGATCAAGTTGCGCGATCAGTTCTCCAAACACGTGGCGCCACTACTCCTGAGCGATCTCCGCAATAGCCCGAGGGTCTTCCAGTCCGAGCGACACGAGCCCCTATTGAACGAGAGGCATGTCTGTTCCGTTGAGGTCGGCACCCCGAATGTCGGCCTTTCCGGCCAGAACGCTGATGTATTGCCGGAGCGCCTTCTCTTCGACCGCAGTTCGCAGGCGTCCGGCGATTTCGTCCCGCACGATGTCGAATGGCAGCCGCTTTCCCGGAATACGCTGATCGACAGCGACGATGTGGAAGCCATGACGGGTCTTGACCAGCTCTCTCAGCAGGCCGGTTGGCCCCAATCGAAAGATCGCCTTCTCGAACTCCGGCACCGTGTCGCCACGGCCGATCTGGCCCAGATTGCCCCCGTGTTGGCCGGAGGGACAGTTTGACGTCTCGGCCGCCACGGTCGCGAAGCGCTCCGGTTCCCGCAACAACTCGTTCAGCGTATGCTCCGCACGAGCACGAATCTCGGGGATACGTACCGAAGGCGTCACTTGGAACAGGATGTGACGGGCATGCACCAAGTCGCCGCTTTCGAATTCCCGCGGGTGTGCGTCGTAATATCGCCGGCATTCCTCCTCGGTCGGATCCGGCGTAACGACCTCGCGTGCAAGCAATTCCTCGATCGCTCGTTCGATGGCCGCCTCTTTAGTCGATCCCTCGTCCAGCAGGCCGACTGCGACCGCCCGTTGCCGCAGCAACTCGCGTGCGGCCGTCAGTTCGGCAGTCGCCTCCGGCCGCGCTGTCACCTCGACGCCGTTCACCGAAACGCTCACGGCCGGATCGGCTCCTTCGCGCGCGTATGCGGCGTGCGGACGATCTGATAGGGCCGGAACAGATAGGCGAGCGCACCCGCGCCGCTCCAGATGTGAATCATCCGGGTGAACGGGGAAATCAGGAAGATCGTAAAGCCGAGAAGGATGTGCAGCTTATACGGGAGCGGCACCCCGGCCATCAGTGCCGCTGCCCCGCCATTGAACGTTACCACTCCCTTCACGTAGGTCGTCAGCGTCTCGAACAATGCGCCGTCCATGTGGAAGGCAGAGAGGGGAACCGTGAGAAGGCCGAGCGCGAGCTGCAACCACAGCATGAAGACGACGGCGATATCCCAGTTCCGGCTGTTGAGCCGGATACGGGGATCGCCCAAGCGCCGCACGATCAACATGGTCAGTCCGATGATGGCCACGAGCCCGGCAATGCCGCCGACCACCATCGCCAGGAACTGATGGGCAACCGGAGTGAGAGCCCAGTCCACCGCCCAATCCGGCGCCAGGAAACCGGCGAAATGCCCGAGAATCACGACGATCACGCCATAGTGGAACAGATTCGATCCGAGCCGGAGCTGACCCGCGCGCAGCATCTGCGATGAATCGCTCTTCCACGTGTAGGGCTCGCGGTCGAAACGGATCAGGCTGCCGATCAGCAGGACGACAAGGCAGACATAGGGATAGACCCCGAAGAAAAGCGTGTTCACATAGGCCGCGGACGGCATTGTTCTTCCCTCTCTCTAGACGGAAGACGTTCGTGCGGTGGGGGCCGGCGTCATTGGCGCCCCGGCGAAGGCAGGCTCTTCGGCCCACTCGCGATCGAGTGAGCCGGGCCTCTCCTTGACCGGCGGCACCCTGGCGGCGTCGATCGGTCTCTCGCCGGCAATGACGAGCAAGGCTTGCAAAACGGCCGCGTAGCGACTGCCTCGGGCAATCAGAGACCGACCGATCGTGGTCAGGATGTGCGCGCAGTCCGCAAGCATGGCCCGCGCTTCGGCGAGGTCGCGACAGCTCAGATATTCCAGCAGGACCGGCAGGTAGTCCGGTAGCTCGCGTGCGGCGAGTTCGAACCCCGCCTGTTCGTAGATCCGCTTGAGCTCTACCATGGCCTCACCACGCTCTCGGCTGTCGCCGTGCAGATGCTCGAAGAGGTGCAGTGACAATGCCCTCCCGCGATCGAACAGATCGACATAGCGCTCTTCGGCCTCCAGCAGACCGCCCTGGCCGAGTTCATCGATGAGGTCGAGGAGACCGCGCTGCTCGCGCGAGGTCAGAAGTGCGGTGCGGACCACATCCGCGATCTCAGGCAAAGCCTGTCGCATATCCTGCGAGGGATAGGACAGCAGCGCGCTCAGGGCTCTGAACAGGAGCAAACTCGCCTCCCTATGTGTCGAGATCGCGGATGTGCGTCAGCTTGCGGCGTCCCATCTTGCCGCCGAACAGCGTCGAGTGCGGCGGCCCGAAGTCGCAGCCATTGCCGAAGGTGAAGCCGCAGGAGCCCTTCAGGCCATAGGCATCTTCAGCCTGCTCGCGATGGCTCGTGGGTATGACGAAGCGATCCTCGTAATTCGCGATCGAGAGATAGCGGTGCATCTCCTCGACCTGAGCGACCGAGAGGCCGGCCTGGGCAAGAACACTCTGCCCGTCGCCGTCGCCTAGCTGGCGCCGCCGGAAATAGACACGCATGGCGAGCATGCGCACTAGCGCAGCGACGATCGGCGCTTCCGCGCCGGCCGTCAGCAGATTGGCCAGATAGCGGACCGGGATGCGCAGAGAGTGAACGTCCGGGATCTCGCCCACGGTCTCGATTGCCCCCGCGCTGGCATGCGATTGGATCGGCGATAGCGGCGGCACGTACCAGACCATCGGCAGCGTGCGGTATTCCGGATGGAGCGGGAACGCGATCTTCCAGTCGACCGCCATTTTGTAAGTGGGCGAGCGTTTCGCCGCCTCCACCCAAGCGTCGGGCACACCGTCCGCCCGCGCCTGGGCAGCGACCGCAGGATCGTTGGGATCCAGGAAGAGCCTCAGTTGGGCCTCGTAGAGATCTTTTTCGTCTTCCGTCGAAGCCGCCTGTTCAATACCGTCAGCGTCATAAAGCAGCACACCCAGATAGCGGATGCGTCCTACGCAGGTCTCCGAACAAACGGTCGGCTGCCCGGCCTCGATGCGCGGGTAGCAGAAGATACATTTCTCCGCCTTGCCCGAGGTCCAGTTGTAATAGATCTTTTTGTAAGGGCAGCCGGACACGCACATCCGCCAGCCGCGGCACTTGTCCTGGTCGATGAGCACGATGCCGTCCTCCTCGCGCTTGTAGATCGACCCGGAGGGGCAGGAAGCGACGCAGCTAGGGTTGAGGCAGTGCTCGCAGAGCCTCGGCAGGTACATCATGAAGGTGTTTTCGAACTGTCCATAGATGTCCTTCTGCACGGCCTCGAAATTGTAGTCTTGCGAGCGCTTGTCGAACTCGCCGCCGAGAATCTCCTCCCAGTTCGGCCCCCACTCGATCTTGTCCATCGGGCGCCCGCTGACCAGTGATAGCGGCCGGGCGACCGGCGTCGTGGGCAGTTCGCCCGCCTGTTGCAGATGCTCGTAATCGTAAGTGAAAGGCTCGTAGTAGTCGTCGATTTCCGGCAGGTGCGGGTTGGCGAAGATCTTCGCGAGGATCGCGAGCCGTCCCCCTTGCTTCGGCGTGATCTTGCCGTTCTTCTTGCGCTGCCAGCCGCCGTGCCAGCGTTTCTGGTTCTCCCAGTCCTTGGGGTAGCCGATGCCTGGTTTCGTCTCGACATTGTTGAACCACGCGTATTCCATGCCTTGACGCGAGGTCCACACGTTCTTGCAGGTGACCGAGCAGGTATGGCAGCCAATACATTTATCGAGGTTCATCACCATCGCGATCTGGGCGCGGATCTTCATGCGACGGTCTCCCCGGTTACCCGATCGACGGGATTTGAGTGGTCAAGCCATTCGATCTTGTTGAGCTTGCGGACGATGACGAACTCGTCGCGATTGGAGCCAACGGTGCCGTAATAGTTGAAGCCATAGGAGAGCTGGGCGTAGCCGCCGACCATGTGCGTCGGCTTCAGCAGCGTGCGGGTCACTGAATTGTGGATGCCGCCGCGCAGACCGGTGATCTGTGAGCCCGGCACATTCACAATCTTCTCCTGCGCGTGATACATGAGGCACATGCCTTCATGGACACGCTGGCTGACGACGGCGCGGGTTGCGATAGCCCCGTTCAGGTTGAAGAGCTCGATCCAGTCATTGTCGGCGATGCCGGCCTTCTTGGCGTCGGTCTCGGACAGCCAGACGATCGGCCCGCCTCGAGACAGCGTCAGCATCAGCAGGTTGTCGGTGTAGGTGGAATGGATGCCCCATTTCTGGTGCGGCGTAATGAAGTTGAGAACGATCTCCGCCTCGCCGTTGCCGCGCTTGCCCAGCATCTCCGCGATGGTGCGCGTGTCAATCGGCGGCCGATAGACGGCGAGACTCTCGCCGAAGTCCCGGAACCAACGGTGATCCTGATAGAACTGCTGGCGTCCGGTCAGCGTCCGCCACGGGATGAGTTCATGCACATTGGTGTAGCCCGCCGTGTAGCTGACATGCTCGCTCTCGATGCCGGACCAGGTCGGCGACGAGATGATCTTGCGCGGCTGCGCCTGGAGGTCGCGGAAGCGGATCTTCTCGTCCTCGCGCACAACCGCGAGATGCGTATGGTCGCGGCCGGTCACCTTGCCTAGCGCTTCCCAGGCCTTGACTGCCACCTCGCCGTTGGTTTCGGGTGCGAGATAGAGGATGACCTCAGCCGCATCGATGTCGGTCTCAATGCGCGGCCGTCCCTCGGTCGGGCCACCGCCGTTGACGCGATAGTTCAGTTCACCCAGGCCCTTGACCTCATCCTCAGTGCTCCATGCGATGCCCTTGCCGCCATTCCCGAGCTGGTCGGCGAGCGGTCCGAGCGCGGTGAAACGACAATACGTGTTGGGATAGTCGCGCTCGACAACAGCAATCTGCGGAGCCGTCA
>JAFMSA010000363.1 GCA_017353855.1 Alphaproteobacteria bacterium | reverse complement strand
CGTCGCCGGAGCCGGTCACCCGGCCGGTATCAACGCCGCAGCAACGTGGCGCCCCTCGGCGACGAGCACGTTGTAGGTGCGGCACGCCGCTCCGGTATCCATCGGCTCGACCACGATTCCGGCCGCGCGCAGCGCCTTGCGTAATGCGCCGGGCACGCGGCTCATTGCCCGGCCGAGCCCGAGCAGCAGGATCTGGACGTCGCCGTGTTCGATAACGGGAGCGAGGCTCTCCGACGTGACGGCCGAGGCGGCCGCTGCTTCCCACGGCACAGTCCGATCCGGGAAAACCAGAACCGGGCCGCGATAGATGACGCCGGACACGCGGAACCCGCTCGCCGCATATCGCTCAATGACCTGCCGGTCGGCCGGGACCAGGAGGGTTAGATCCACCGCGACCTCCCTACCGATTACCGCGCCCCGGGGGCACGCACCCGCATCGTATCCATCGAGCTGCCGAGCGCGGCGCGATTTGGCCGCACGTAATAGAGGATCGGTGCGGCAATGAATAACGATGAATACGTGCCGATCACTACACCCCACAGCATCGCGATACTAAACCCCCTCAGCACCTGGCCGCCAAGGAACAACAGCGAGAGAACCGCAAGTGCGACAGTGCTGACGGTCAGGATCGTCCGCGACAGGGTCTCATTGAGCGCGAGATTGATCAGCTCGCGAAACGGCATTCTCGGGTATTTGCGCAACGACTCCCGGACCCGGTCGTAGATGACCACGGTGTCGTTCACCGAATAGCCGGCGATGGTCAGGATCGCGGCCAAGGTCGTCAGGTTGAACTCAAGCTGGAAGAGCGCGAAAAGGCCGACCGTCGTGATCACGTCGTGCAGCGTCGAGACCATCCCGCCGACGCCGAACTGCCATTCGAAACGGAACCAGATATAGGCGGCGATCGCGAACAGCGCGAGAACCGTGGCGATCACACCGGCGCGGATCAATTCGCTGCCGACGCTCGGCCCGACCACCTCGACGCGTCGATACTCGACAGAGGAGCCCAGCGCCTGGCGCACCGTCTCGACCACCCGCTCCTGCGCGGCATCGCCGCCCGGCTGACGCGGAAGCCGGATCAGCACATCGGTGGGCGGACCAAACCCTTGCAGCGAGGCTTCTCCGATATGGAGCGCATCGAGTTTCTGCCGCATGTCGCCGAGATTCGCCGGGCCGGTGGTGTTTCGGACCTCGATCAAGGTCCCGCCGACGAAATCGATCCCGTAATTGAGCCCTACCGTCACAAACAACCCGATCGACGACACCGTCAGCAGCAGCGACAAGGCGAAGCCCACCTTGTGCCAACCCATGAAGTCGATTTTCGGTGTGCGCCGAATGGCGATCAGCGGTCTCATGCGAGCTCCAAATCAGTCGTTCCGGGATGCCCGGACGGGCAGGCCCGGAAGCCAGCCGTGCACATCGGCCCGGTCTGTGCTCGCGACAATGGCCCGCCCTTCCGTCAAATCGGGAGCGTCCGCGGCTTCCACTGGCGCACCCAGGTCACGATCAGCAGTCGGGTCACCAAAATCGCCGAGAACAGCGAGGTCAAAACGCCGATACTGAGCGTCACGGCGAAACCCTTCACCGGCCCTGACCCGAGCCAGAACATCAACCCGCCGGCCACCAGCGTTGTTACGTGACTGTCGAGGATCGTGCCGAAGGCCCGCTTGAACCCTGCGTCGAGAGCCGAGAGCATCGTCCGCCCGGCACGAACCTCCTCCCGAATGCGCTCGTAAATCAGCACGTTGGCGTCGACGGCCATGCCCATCGTCAGCGCGATCCCGGCGATCCCGGGAAGGGTCAGCGTGGCGCCGAGCAGCGAAAGGCTGCCGAGCATCAGGCAAAGATTGAATATCAGCGCGATATCGGCAAAGACCCCGAACAGCCCATAGAAAAGGACCATGAAGACGATGACCAGCGCCACCGCGACGATGCTGGCGGTCGCCCCCGCATGGATCGAATCGACGCCGAGGTCGGGACCGACCGTGCGCTCCTCGAGGATTGTGATCGGCGCCGGCAGCGCGCCCGCCCGCAGCAGCAGCGCAAGATCGCTCGCCGACTGCACCGTGAAGCTGCCGGAGATGATGCCGCTCCCACCGACGATCGGCTCACGAATAACCGGCGCGCTGATCACCTTATTGTCGAGTACGATCGCAAAGGGCTTGCCGACATTCTCGCGCGTTGCGTCGGCAAAACGCTTGGCGCCGACGGAGTCGAAACGGAAGCTGACGACCGGCTGGTTGTTCTCGAAAGTCGGTTGCGCGTCGACCAGCGTGTCGCCGCCGACCATGACCCGTCTGTGCACGACATAGGCGGGCGCGCCGGAGCGTCCGCCCTGCCCCTCTTCTGCGGGGAGGATCTCGCTGCCCGGCGGCAGTCGCCCGCGGCGCGCATCCTCGAGCGAAACGCTCGTATCGACGAGCTGAAAGGTGAGCTTTGCAGTTCTGCCCAACAGCGCCTTGACGTGCTCGGGATTATCCACGCCCGGCAACTGGACCAGGATGCGATCGCTCCCCTCCCGCTGGATCGCGGGCTCCTTGGTGCCCGTCTCGTCGATGCGTCGACGAATGATCTCGATCGACTGATCAACCGCCTGCCGGCGTCGCGCTTGCGTGGCGACCGCGCTGTACCGCATCGTCCCCGATCCGTCGGAGGCGATGTCGAGTGTGAGGTCCGGATCGATCTTACCCAAAGCCCGGCGCGCGTCATCGATCCGGTCCGGTTCGCGGATCGTGAAGACGATCGCATCGCCTTCCACGTTGAGCCCGGTATAGCCGATATTGGCGCCGCGCAGCGCATTGCGGACATTGTCGATAGTAGAATTGAGCCGATCACGCTGTGCGGCCGCGATATCGACCTTGAGCAGCAGATAGGACCCCCCGCGCAAATCGAGCCCGAGAGCCACCTGCTTGCGCGGCAGCCAACTCGGTAGTGCCGCGAGAAACGACGGGCTGAAGACATTGGGCAGCGACAATAGAACGCCGAGCGCACACACCGCCCAGATCAGCGTGACTTTCCACCTCGCGAAATACAGCATGCCGCCGCCATTCCTCAATCAGACGTGAGGCCGCACCCGCCTGTTGGTTTCACGTTGCCGCCTTCCGGGATCAGATCCGGCGGTGGTCTCGCCACGACCGGCGACCCGCCCCCCAGTGCCAGCAAAACGCCGGTGCGGCAGTGGCGGCCCCGGGGCGACCCCCGGACGAAGCGGGGGAGCGACAAGGCCGGCGCTCCCGGCGCTGCACCCGAGAGACCGGTTCTTCTGTTTCGCAATCTGAACCTCCCCACGGCTAAAGCCGGGGGGTTCTGAGGGGCATCCCGGAAACTCTCCGCGGCTCTCGCCACCGCATTGCATGGCGGGTACATCATCTGCGGCCTCGTCTTTGGCACCGTCGGTCGCAGCAGCGGTTCTACAGCCGTCCGGATGTCTGGACTACCGAGGATGTACCAAGCCTCGTGTTTTGCGTCAGCTCTTACAGTCTTGCGCGAGAAGAACAGTACGCGAACATTTATATTGATGCAATCGCCTGCGGCGATGCGCCGCTTATCCCCATGGCTCGAAAGCAAGGTCGTACTTCCGCTTCGCTGCGAGGTCATCGGCAATTCGGCTAGACGGAGAAGGAGCGCGCCGCTTCCCCACCATGAAGGCCGAGGTTTCAGGCGTGGAGAAAATTTTCGATGAAAGATCCTCCTTCTCGAGGAGCGCGCACGAGATGGCCCTGGAGGGCCCCGTGAGGAGGAAGCTTTCGCTTCGACGCCCCTTGCCCATATTGCCCGGCAGCGTTCGAGCAGGAACCGTTTCGTGCCTGGCCCGGAACTCCTCTGCAGTCTTCCCCTCAAGAGGTCGGAACAGAGGAAGCAGTCGGAGGTTGATCTCGAACTTCCCGGTCAACCTGGTCTCCGGTTTCCTTTCGATTGGGGCCGGTAAACCCTCGGGCTTCCGGACGACACCGAAGGCCCGTCCCTCAGAGAGGGGACGGGTTACTCCTTGCCTGCCGCCTTCGCGCGGGTTTCATCTTTCTGTCGGGCGGCATCGCGCGCAGCGGCCGGGTCCGGCTTGGCCAGCACGCTGCTGATCGTGCTGCGCAGCACGCGTACACGCACGCCCTCGGCGATGTCGACCGTGGCCTCTTCCGGGTTGTCGACGCGGGCCACCGTCCCGATGATCCCGCCGCCGGTCACGACTCTGTCACCGCGCCGCAGCGCGTCAAGCATCGCTTTGTGATCTTTGGCTTTTTTCTGCTGCGGGCGAATCAGCAGAAAGTAGAACACGACAAAGATCAGGACGAGCGGCAGGAACTGGACAAGTGTGTTCTGATCGAACATGCCCGGAGTCTGGGCGAACGCGGTCGAAATCCACATCGGTATCGAGCCTCGAAATCGGGCGCCGCATCAACAAAGGGACGGTCTTGCCCGCCGCCGTCATATGGGGGTCGCGAGGCGGCAGGCAAATTGGTACGCGATGCCTCGGCAAAGAGCAATCCTTGCCGGCTCGGCACGCCTCCCGCCCGAACACCCTTCTGCGCCAACAGCCACATCGATTACTCGACCAGGATGGCCGCCGGTCGGCAGAAGAGAGGGCGGCGCCTCGCCCCCGATCACGCGAGGGCGTCGCAGACAGCCCGCTCAGCCCGATCGCGAATCCTTAACCGCGGCGGTCGGCAGCGGGGCCAGGAACTCGCGCGGATCCACCGGACGGCTCCCGCGGCGCAGCTCGAAATGAAGCTGTGGTTCGCTGACGTCCCCGGTCGAGCCGACGCGCGCAATGACCTGCCCGCGCGCCACCCTTTCGCCCCGCCTGACGAGGATCCGGTCGCAATGGGCATATGCGGTGATCCAGCCATTGGCGTGCTTGATCAGGATCAGATTGCCGTAACCGCGCAACTCGTTCCCGGCATAAGCGACGACACCGGCATCGGCGGCCTGCACGGCCGCACCCCTGACCGCGGCGATATTGATCCCGTCGTTGTGCGTGCCGTCGCTCCGCGAGCCAAAAGGCGCCAGCACGTGGCCGCGAACCGGCCAGAGAAAGGCGCTGTTGCCGCGGGGCGAGGGCGCCGCCGCCGTCGGTACGGAATGCGCAGGTTGTGCCACCGACCGCGGCGCTTTCGACGCGGGCACCGGGGCCGGCACGG
>JAFMSA010000362.1 GCA_017353855.1 Alphaproteobacteria bacterium | reverse complement strand
TATGAACGGATTTAGAGAGCGCGCCCGGCCTCCCTTGCGTAAACCGGTCTCCGGCAGCAACCTGCCGCGAGGGTGAATTTTGGAGGAGCTCATGCGGGTCGGGATTCATCTGCCGCATATCGGGCGCAAGGCTGGTCCGGAGGCGATCCGGCGCGGGGCGGTACAGGCCGAAGAGCTCGGTTTTGCCGACGCGTGGTCAAGCGAGCACATCATCATTCCGAGAGGAGCACCCTATCCGCCCTCGGCAACCTTTTACGATCCCGTGCTGACGCTGACCTGGGCCGCGGCTTTCACGAGAAATATCGGGCTCGGGACGAGCGTCCTGGTCTTACCCATGCGCCATCCGCTGCCGCTCGCCAAAGAGCTGGCGACGTTACAGAACCTATCGGAGGGACGGCTGATCCTAGGCGCCGGGGTCGGTTGGCTGGAGGCCGAGTTTGCGGCGCTCGGCGTGCCGTTCCGCGAGCGGGGGCGCCGAATGGACGAGGGCATCGCGATGATGCGGGCCGTATGGCAAGAGGACCCGGTAACGTTCCCGGCGCGCCACATTCCCGCTGTCATCGAAGACATGCGGATGCTGCCGCAGCCCGTCAAGCCGGTCCCGATTTGGATCGGTGGGAGCTCCGATGCCGCTCTCGCGCGCGCTGTCCGGCTCGCCGATGGCTGGCACGGCTCGCGGCTGTCGCCCGAGCAGGCTGCGCCGATTGTACGCCGACTGCGCGAGCGGCGACCCGAGCCCGATTTCGCAATCTCACTGCGCTACGGGTGGGACGGCAGCGATGACGGACGCCTGCGCGCCCGGCTGGCCTCCTACGACGAAGCGGGGGTCGAGCACATCCTGGTTGAGCCTGCCGAGCGCGCTCTGGAGGATTGGCTGCGTGCCGTCGAGAGGGTGGCGCGCGCGGTGGAGGATCTTTGAGATGCGACTGGCCATGACCCTTAGGGTATCGCCGGGCTCAGGTGTTGACATGAAGACGGTGTGGGAAGCCGAACGACTGGGCTACGAGACGGTGTGGTGTGGCGAGGCTTACGGCACGGACGCCGTGACGCCGGTCGCCTGGATCTTGGCGCAGACAACGAAAATCAAGGCCGGCACCAGCATCATGCAGATGCCGGCACGCACGCCCGCCTGTGCGGCGATGACGGCGATGACATTGCAGGCGCTCTCGGGCGGTCGGTTTCTCTGCGGCATCGGTCCCTCGGGCCCGCAGGTCGTCGAGGGTTGGCACGGTGTGCCGTTCGGCAAGCCGCTTGTGCGCACCCGCGAATACATTGGGATCATTCGCCAGATACTGGAGCGCAAGGCGCCGCTCGAACATCACGGCGAACATTACCAGATCCCCTATACCGGCCCGGGTGCCACCGGACTCGGTAAGCCGCTGCGCAGCATTATTCACGGTGATCCGAATTTGAAGATTTATACCGCCGCATTCACGCCGGCCGGGCTGCGCACGGCGGGGGAGGTGGCGGATGGCGTATTGCCGTTCTTCATGTCGCCGGAGAAAAGCAGCCTGATCACCGCCCCGGTGTTCGAGGGAATTGCAGAGGCGGGCGGTGGCAGGACGCCCGCCGATTTCGACATCGCGCCTTATGTCCGTACCACCCTGGGCGACGACCTTGCCGCGTGCCGCGACGCAATCCGGCCGCAGCTCGCTCTCTATATCGGCGGAATGGGTGCGCGCTCGCGTAATTACTACAACGATTTGACCAAACGCCTCGGCTACGAAGCAGCCGCGGTGAAAATCCAGGATTTGTACCTGGCGGGTCGCCGCAAGGAGGCCGAGGCGGCGGTGCCCGACGCGCTGATCGACGAGATTTCGCTGGTGGGGCCGAAGGAACGGATCAAAGAACGTCTCGCGGCTTGGAAAGAGATCGCGACGGACCACCGGGTAGGCTCGCTCGTCCTGGCCGGCGCGACGCGGGAAGCGCTGCGCGTCGTCGCCGAGACGGTGCTATGAGCTACAGTCGGCATGTGGGCGGCGGTCTCGGGTGACCGGGGGGTGCCCACGTTCGGAACTGACCGAGCTGCCCCCGTGGCTGTCGGCAATGGCGGCCACCGGATCAGGACGACGCCGACGGGTTCGCTGCGCGAAGCTAGCGGCAGGACCCTCTGGCTCAACCAGGTCCGGTTCCTGGCGATACGCGTCGCGTCGGCCGGCGGAGGATCACCCGTCTCCCGGCAGGGGTGAGACCTCCGCGAAATGCGCTGCGGGGCCGGAGCTAGAGGCAGGCGAATGGTGCCTCGTCAACACCTTGCCGCCGAGCGCACGCGACGCTCTTGCTTCACCTTACCTGGGCTGCCCCGACGGCCTATAGTGGTCCGTGGCCAAGGTTACAGGGTTCTCCTGAATCCGCCCTTTGGCGGCGCCGCCCAAAATTCCGACACGAGTTCGGTGGTTGCTTTCGCGCGATGCGCCGATCCACCAGCTGAAGTTTCGGAAGAGGCCACTACATCAAATTGGCCCGAAATCGAGGATGCGCCGATGACGAAGTTGCTCGTCGCAATAGCTGATCAGATCCGGCATGAGGGCTTCGCTTTTGTGCAATCGCCGCAGATGGGACCGGTACTGGAAGGGTCCGGGCTATCGGAATGGCGATCGTTTGCCGCAAGCTGGGACGATCTCGGCGTCGATACCTACATGGCTGACGGGGGACGGTATCGCAGGCGCCGCTTTGCCGCCTTCCGTGCCGCTCGGGCAGGGATCGTCCGCAAGCCCCACCAACCCCATTATCAGAGCCGCGACTACAACCCGCTCAACGGCGGGGTCGAGCGCTGGTTCGAGCCGGTCACCGAGACGATGGCCCATCATCCGGCACTCGCGGCCATCTTTCATACCTGCCGTTCTTTGTTCGATCGGCTGACACCGCCCGACATGCGGCCGGAGGCGTGGCATGTCGAGACCCACCAGTTCCGCATAGAGGCTCGAGAGGGCGAGAAAGGCCATCCGACCCCGGAAGGAATGCACCGCGACGGCGTCGACTGGGTATTGGTGCTGATGGTGCGCCGCGAGAATGTCGCAAGCGGCGAAACCACGATTTACGACTTGCGCAAGCGTCCGGTAGGCAGTTTTACGTTGACAGCCCCGCTCGACTCGGCGCTGGTCGACGACAGTCGCGTCTATCACGGCGTAACCCCGGTCACGCCTCTGGATCCGACGCGACCTGCCTATCGCGACGTGCTGGTCGTGACGTTTCGGCGAGAGTAGCCGGTTTTCCTGTGATGCAGCCGCGCAGCCCCGTGGGGTCCTTTTAGGCGGGTCGGTGACAGCCTGCCGCTGAGCCGTTATCGTTGCCGGGGGCAACACCTGCTGCAACTGGAGAAAGGGAGGGGATTCCCATGCTCGACCTGCATTTTTGGCCGACACCCAACGGGAAGAAGGTCACGATCCTGCTCGAGGAACTGGGCATCGATTACAATCTGGTCCCTTGCAACATCGGCCGCGGGGATCAATTCAGGCCGGAATTCCTGAAAATCAATCCGAACCACCGCATGCCGGTGCTGGTCGATCACAACCCCGAGGGCGGCGGGGCGCCGATCAGCATTTTCGAGTCAGGTGCGATAATGATGTATCTCGCGGAAAAAGAAGGGCGCTTTTTCCCGCAAGACACGCGCGGCAAGTACGAGGTCACGCAGTGGGTCATATGGCAGATGGCCAATCAGGGCCCGAAGCTCGGCGAGTGCGGTCACTTCCGCCGGGCCGGGCCGGAGGCGGGTGACCTGACCTATCCGATCCGCCGCTTCACGGACGAGGCGAACCGGCTCTACGGCGTCATGAACAATCGGCTCTACGATCGCCCCTATCTCACCGGCAACGAGTACACGATCGCCGACATGATTTCCTATCCCTGGACCGTTAACTGGCAGGCCCAGGGGCAGGATATCAACGAATTCAAACACTTCAAGCGCTGGTTTGAAGAAGTCGGCAACCGGCCGGCCGTCAAGCGCGGTATGGAGACCGGCAACGACCTGCGGGTCGATCCCGCCACGCTGACGCCGGCGGAGCGGGAGCAGATGCGCAAGATCATGTACAACCAGCGCGCCATTCCCGCACCGGCGTAAGCCCGGCTCCAGCAGCCAACGCGGAGCCCGCCGGCGTCAGCGCTCGTCGGCGGGCTGCGCCTCTTCCTCCAAGATCTCGTACACCTGCGCCACTTTTCCCCTGCAGGTGCGTTCGAGCTCGGTTCCGAGCTGATCGTCGGCCATGAGCCACGTGTAGGCTTCGAGCACTTCCGCCGCGCTCGCGCCTGTCTCTACGATGCGGGCGATCACGACATCATCCAGCGGTCCGACGATGGCCCTGACCTCGCTGGCGATGGCTGGAGTGTGAGAGTTTTGCTGCGGCATGGCTTTCAGGTCCTTGATGCAGCGCAATCCGGTCGTCTATGGCACTGAAACGCGGTGGTGCGGAGCACTATTCCACCCGACGCCCGACCGCGACGCCGCCGGCCAACCGGCGCCGAGGCAGCAGCGCGGCAGTCAGCAATTCGCCGATCAGCGAGCCCACGAATAACCCGGCGAGGCCATATACGACAGCGGCGAAAGACAAGTCGAGCTGTGGCACAAAGCGGTCGAAGACAGTGCGGATGATTTGACGGCGAGCGCCCCCCTCGTCACCGGCGATGTCCTTAGCGGCGATGATAGGGCGCACGAGCTGCGGAGCCTGTTCGATCTCTTCATAGGAGCCGTGAAGGCTGTGCGCTCGCTCGACCGACGCAGCCAGAGTTTCCGCGTTCGACGGCTCGACCGTACGCAATTGAGCAAGAAAGCGGCTTTCATCCTCTGTCGGAGAGATCCGGTAAAACCGTTGCGCGGACGTCTTGCGCTGTGCGATCTCCTGGTCGGAACTGCGCACCAGCTGCAGCAATGCGGCCTGATATTCGCGGGTGATCGCCGGCGCCTGCATCGCCAGAAGCGCTATCCCGAGCGCCAACGCGAGCCGAATCGTACGGAGGAGCCAAGTCGCTATCAGCATCACCGATGCTAACACTCAATACTGGCGAATTTCCCCGTCGATCCGGTCGAAGCGGCGTGCGCGGATGCGAGGAAGTTTGACGACGCACCGTACCGGGAGGCTATGTTTGTCGTGATGGAAGAGATCTATTGCTTTGCGGGCAACCCGCTCGACCGTGTCAGCCAA
>JAFMSA010000361.1 GCA_017353855.1 Alphaproteobacteria bacterium | reverse complement strand
GAGCGCCGCGATGATGCCGCCTACAATCTTTTGTGTCGTTGTCGGCCTTGGCCTTCTCGACGCCGGCGTGAGGGGGTGGAGTAGGGTAATCAAGCCGGCGGCGACGAAATGTCTGAGGACAAGGTTCAGCCAGGGCGGCAGGTCGGCCGCGTGGAGCCGCCGGTTCTCCCGCACACGGGGACAATATGCCGCGATTGCCCTGCCGGGGGTGGAAAGGGCCGCCGTCAATGTGGCCCTGGTGTTTAACAGCGTTTCGTTAAAGAACGTTATTACCACAGCGGCTCTACGATGAGCTGGAGCTCGATCCATCATGCACTAGTGGTCAAATTCGAAGGACTGTCTATCTGGCGGGTGTTGCCCGAATCCAGTCCGCGACGCGTTTAACGACAGCGGTTTCGATGCCGAGAAACGCGTGGGGCGCAAACGCTTCACAGGGCGAAGAGACGATCAGGTCGCTCTGCACATAGACCACGTCTTTGCGCGGAGAATGGACGAGCGCGGCGGCGATGCGCGGAGCGTCGCCGGGCGGGGTCACCCGGCAGGCATCGTTTTGATTGGCGACTATCAACACTGGCACCCTGATCGCTGCAAGGTTCGTGTCGAATACAGTCTCGCCCCCGGGGGACGGCTCCGTCACCGACGAGGTCAAGACCAAGCCCGCCACCTTACTGCCGAGATGGGCAGCACCATTGGCCGCGCCGGGTGTTCCTGCGCTGGTGCCGACAAGCCATACGGGAGCGCTGGATTTGGTGCGAGCGAAATCGACAGCACGGCCGACAGCATCCGCATAGGCCTCCGTGTGCCGCTGTCCCTTGAGCGAGGCGTTGTTGGGCGCACCGAGAATCTCGACTGCGAAGCCCTGCGCCACCCACAGCGGCAGGGTTCGGATTAGGAAATTGGCTACATAGCGTCCGATCTTACCGGAATCGGCGATCTGCACGGTTCCCTCTCCCCCCGCAAACATGACAAGGATCGCGATAGGGTTTCCCGGACCAGTGAACATGACCCGCTCGCTACCTCCGCCGACGAGCGGGATATCGGATACGACTTTCTGAGCCACAGCTTTCTGAGCCAAAGCAGGTTCAACCAGGGCAAAGAGGAGTGCTGCCGCGAGCGCCATTCCAGTCAGCGCAGCACGAAATGGCAGACGTAACCGAAACTTCCCCGTTTTCGTCATCGCGGCATTCTCCTTGCGCATTTTGACACCGGATTATGGGCGAACTCCTAGAGCACAAGGCTCACGGCAATACGTTCCCCTCACCACAGGCTTTCCCTCCGGGATCCCGGGACAAACGGGACGCGGAGTCACCTCTGCCGGTGCTCGTGTTCCTTATGCTCCTCTTGCCGCTCCTGCTGCGGCGTTTCCTGGTGTTCTTGCTGCGCGCTCTCGTGCTCCTCGCGCTCCTCATGCAGCTCCCTGTGCTCGCGGTGCTCGTGTCGCGGAGCAAGGAAATGCGGGAGAAACGGCTGCTTCGGCTCGAACGTCTCATGCGGATAGGCATATGCAGGGTAGGGCGGGCCGTTAACTCCGTATGGCCCATATGCCGGACCCACACAGCCTGCGAGCGGAAGCATGAGCGCGGGAATGGCAAGAAAGAAGAAGCGTATCGCCTGCATCTCCTTAGTCTGGATGGGGGCTCGCGACCGCTCTGTCTCATAGGTGGCGGCTGGGCCGGTTCACGCCGCGGCCGTAATCCCTGCACCGCCGACCTGCAGCGAGGCGTTTCGTGTGCCAGAAGAGGTGGGGAGCACTGGTCTTCATGCCCCATTTCCGACCTGCCCCGTGCAGGGCCAACCAGATTACGAAAGAATCAATCCGGTTGCCAAGGAATCGCCATCTTCACGCTCGATATGCGCCAGCTCCGGATAGATCGAGAGCACCAACGAGAGTAAAGGGTGAAAAGAACAACGCGTTCATTTAGCTTGGCCGCCGCGGTGACCGCGCTTGTCGTGGTGCCGATTGCGGCTTCCGCGTACACGGGGCAACAATATGCCCGCCAGCCGCACGTAAGCTTGCAGCAGGCTCGGGCGAAAGCGCTGAAAGCCTATCCCGGCAGGATCACGGACCAGGAACTGGAAAAAGAACGCGGCGGTACTGAGCTGCGGTATTCCTTTGACATTAAACACGGCGCGACGACTCACAAGGTTGGCATCGACGCGCGTACTGGCAGATTGTTGGAGAATTCCGTCGAGGGTCCGAACGACGACTGACCGGAAGGGCGGAGCGGCCGTCGCCTCGACGCTCGGTTCGCGCCGCCTTGCCGGTATGACGTTCGATCTCCCACGCAGGGCGCCGGGGCCCGGATTTTAGCCAAGCTGTGGCCTTCGCGGCGCCATAGCGGCTTCCTGGGGCAGGAATTCGGCGCGAACATCGAGTAGCGGTCGGAAGACCGGCGTGGGCTCGACGGCAGACCAAACAAAGCACCTATCGCGCTCTATTGGGGTTAAGGATCCGGTCGCAGCGTTCGCGTTCGCGTGCTCTCGCAAGTCGCGGATCGTTGCTTCGCGATCATCGAGGAGCCGCTGCAAAGCCTCTATTTCGCGCACTGGCGTGATATGGCTTTGCACCGGGTGCGCCACGGCGCCGTCACTTGCGCCGTTGGCCTTGATCCCAAACACGCGATCGAGCTCCGCGGTATCGATGCGGCGCTCTCCAGCTTCGCCGACCGTGTAGCTTAGCCGACCCGTCTTCATCGCTCGATGGATTGTCGTCTGGTTCCGGCCGGACAACTTGGCCGCTTCGGATAGGCCTACCAATGCCATAAGCTCCCCCTTGCACGCACATGCAGCAGCAATGGCGGCGCCGGGGGGAAAGCGCTACCGGGTCAAAGCTTAGCGCAATGGCGTGCCCAGCCGCCATGGCATGTGCCATCGCCTCCACCAAAAACCGTCTGCGGAGCCCGTACGCGTGTTTTCGGCAGGCCTGGCTTGGGGGTGCCAACGAGATAGCCGACAGGCGGATCATCCTGGCGCATCTCGGCCGGCACCTCCTTGGTCGGAATAAGGATGGCCAGGACAAACCGGGGCACGCGCGGCTGATCCAGGTGCTACAATTCCACGCCGCGCGTATTCACGTCCATGGCATAGAGCGAGGTCGAACCGCAGATGAACATTCGAGGATGCGGCGGCGTTCGAGCTAAGCTTTCGTCGGCGGGCTGCCCTCGAACGCAAGCGAGGCCGTGGCCGACCGCCGCTCCACGCGACAATCCCGGGCAACGCCTAATTGTCGCGCTGCGACGCGCAAAACTTCGATTGCCCTTGCGCGACAATACGATTCTTATCCAGATTGTCGCGCCATACGCAGCAAAAGGCCCGGCTCGCCGTGCAGGAAGCCAAGCTCAAGGCCGACGAGCGCAAGGCCCGCACCCGCCAGTTGATCCAAGCCGGCGGTCTCGTCGACAAAGCCGGCCTCCTCGAGCTTGAACCCAACGCTCTCTATGGCGCATTGCTGTCATTACAGGACGGCGCCGTCGACAAGCAGCAGGTCAGCCAGTGGGCCACGCTCGGCGGACGTGCCTTCGCCCGCGAGGCACGCCTCGTCGAGGAAGGCAAGGAAGCGATCGTGCTTGCCTTTCCCGCTCCGCTCGACCGCGACGCGACGACGGCGCTGCGCGGCGCCGGCTTTCGCTACAACAAATTATTGAAGCACTGGGAAGGCCTCGCCCGGTTCGACGAGGCGAGTGCCCTCGCCGCGGCACATGGCGGCGCTGCCCACCGGGTCGCAAATGCTGGATCCCGCGTCCCACTCTCCTCGGCCGCGCAGTAGTGCCGAAAGCTATACGGCAGCTACGCCAACAGCTCCGCTATGCATTCCACCAAACGCGTAGCGGTCGCGATAGCCGCCTCGGCTCGATCTAGAGGCACCGCCGAACTCGGCCCGACTTCATAATCGGCAACCGCTTTCAAATCGTAGGTCTGAGCTAGAAACCGCCGCAGCTCGATGTCGAAGCGTGGGTCGTCCTTAGCCAGCCTGTTGAACTGGCTGTGCACGCCTCGGTGTGTTTTGGGTTCTTTCCCGGTGCGCTCGAAAATCAGGCCCTGCGCCGCATGATAGCCGGCGAGATATGCGGCGCGGCCGGCCTCATCAGGGTAGTGAAGAACGTCCAGCAATGCTCGCGCCTTGGTCAGGTACTCACGCGCCTTATCGAGATGTCCGGCCGCCTCCGGCGTCACAGATCGACGCCCTCGCGGCGAATTTCTCCCATCAGCGACGTGCGGTCCCGATACGCGCCGGCGCGGTACGGCATCGCGTGAATAAAAGCGCCCGTGTGCTCGATGATGTCAGTAACAATCGGCACGAGCCGGTCAACTTCCTGCCAACGGTCGACGAAGTCGTTGAGGAACACGGCAATGTCGTAGTCCGAATCCTCGTGCGCCTCGCCCCGCGCCCGCGAGCCGAACAGCACCACCCGCTCGATACGGTTGCCGTAAAGCTCATCGAGCGCAGCGCGAAAACGGGTCAAGATTGGATCGTCAGTGATAGCCGGCGACGTCACAAGGAGATCCCGATGTTGGTGACAGCCAAAGCCCGCCACGATGCAACCTTACCACGCTCGGCGCCCTTCGCGACGATCCGACGTTCCTCCCTGCCCGCAGGATGTTCCGGCGTGGTGACGCGCCGCAAGGCCCACAGCGTTCGTTCGAGATGCAACTCGCCAACCTTGGCCTTGGCGACCATGCCGTGGAAGTAGCCGCCCGGTGAAGTTCGGAAATGCTCATCGTTCTTGGTGGAGACAACCGCGAGCGACGCAGCTGCCAATTCGCGGCCCATGGTAAGACAGGCGTCGCCCCAGAGGGATTTCGACACGCCGAGGTCCTGCCGCAGCCAGTCTGCAGCTTCGATGATGTCCGGCCAGGTCGGATCGGGTTGGCGCAAATAGGGCTTCAGCTTTGGCGTGAGACGTACCAGTTCAGTCTGGTCGGATGCCCTGTAGAAAGCTTTTTTTCGGGGGTACCAGGGTTGGGGGTTGCGGATCAGACCTCTCCCCCTCTCCGCTACAGTCTTTGGCTGCAGTTACAGGATCCCGTTGAGGATAAAGGTTTATGTGGTAGCTGTATTGGTGGGGTCGGGTTTCCGCCCCCTTGGGGTCGGATTCCACAGTCCCCAACAGGAACTCGAGACGTTCGCGCGCTGCAGTCTGC
>JAFMSA010000360.1 GCA_017353855.1 Alphaproteobacteria bacterium | reverse complement strand
GCAGTTCCGCGCCGGCCTCGATGAGCCGGGCCTTTACCTCCTCATAGAGCGCGATGTCGGCGCGGCGGAAGCGATAGATCGACTGCTTCGGATCCCCGACCAGAAACAGCTTGCCCGGGACAGGACGGGCGATGCGCCAGTCAGTGACGGCACCGTCATCCGCTGAGAGCAGAAACAGGATTTCCGCCTGCAGCGGATCGGTGTCCTGGAATTCATCGATAAAGAAATGCGAGCAGCGCCGCTGCAGCTCGTTCCGCACTGCGGCGTTGTCGCGAATCAGATCGCGGGCCTTGATGAGAAGATCGAGAAAATCGAGCCGCCCGAGTCGGGTCTTCAGACGTTCGTATTCGGCGATCGGAGCCCGAAGGGCCTTGTGCAACAGCGGGGCAAGGTCGGCACCGCTTGCCGTGACGAAGGCATCGAGACCGGACTTGGCCCGGTCGCGGCGGGAGAGCACCTCATCGCGTGTGAGATCTCCGAAGGTCGTGGTCCGGGCGCCGCGGTCGCGCCAGCCGGGGAGCCGTGCCAGACTACGCAGCTCGGCCTCCAGCCCGTCGTAATCGCGGCCGCTTGCTTGCTCCAACCGGGTAGCGTCGGCAACGACCCGCCCGATTTCGCGCAGATTGCGGGCAAGGGAATCCTCCGGCCGCGAGCTCTCGGCGGCGAGCGGTCCCAGTGCGGCCAACTCCGCGACGAGCGCGTCGGTTTCGCTGTCCCGGTCGAACGGATCGCGGCGCCAGGGCCCGGGAAAGTCACGGTGGTCGCGCATGTTGTCCATCGCGGCGCGCAGCTGCTCGCGGGGGACGACCCTCTCCGACCGGCGCCGCAACAGGCGGCGAATGCCCTCGGGCGGATCGGCAAGAACCGTCTCGAACCATGCGTCGAAAGCTTCGTCTGCGAGCGCCTGCGCCTCCTGATCGGCCGCAACCTCGAAGCGCGGATCGATACGGGCCTCGACCGGGCGCTCGCGAAGAAGGTCCGCGCAAAACGCGTGGATTGTTCCGATGCGTGCGAGCTCGAGCGCCTCAAGAGCGCGATCGAGGCGGGCACGCTGCTCGGGACCGGCATCGCCGCGGGCGGCTTCGATTTCGCTACGGAGCTGGAGCTTTGTTTCGCCGGCTGCCTTCTCGGTGAAGGTGACGGCCACGACCTGGTCGAGCATGGCGACGCCTGCTTTCACCAAACCCACAATGCGCTGCACCAGGGCCGTCGTTTTACCAGTCCCGGCCGCCGCCTCAACAAAGAACGTCGAGCCAAACTCGCCTGCGATGCGACGGCGCGCTGCGGCATCGGCAAGTCCGGTCACGGCGCGCCCCGCAGCATTAGCAACGCTTGCATATCGGTCCGCGGCTTGCGCGCGATGCGGCGCTCTTCGTGCGGTCCGCACACCAGCCGATAGTCACACCGCGTGCATTCGTCCTGGGCCGGGTAGGCCGGGAGAAACGCTCGAGAGACCGCGCCGCCGATCGCATCCGCTACCTGGGTGGCTGCACCCCGCGCCTGGTCATCGAGGGGAACCTCAAGTGCCTCGAAACCACCTCGCGATGTGCAGAAGTAGAGGCGCCCGCAGGATATTTCCGCCTGGCCGGCGAACAGCTTTTCCGCAGCGAGGGCGTAGAGGAGCGGTTGAAGTGCCGTTCCGCCGGCGATGACCTGGCCTGGGCTGCCGTCGAACTTCCCGGTCTTGTGATCAGTCACCCGCAGCAAGCCGGAAGGGTGGCCTTCGACGAGATCGATCGATCCGCGAAGCTGCAGACCGCCGTCGAGATCGACGGCGCCGGGGACCGATCGCGGGTCAGCTTCCCGCTGCGAGGGACGGGACGCGAGGCCGAACGAGAGCTCAAAATGCTGCGGCACGAAGCCGGACTCGTCCAGGCTGGCGCGCCGCAACCATTCGCGGAGATCAGCGCCGATCGCGGCAACACCGTCCAACCAGACCCGCTCGATCGCGGGAGCCAGATCGTCGTAGTACCGTGCGGCAACCTCCGCAATGGCCGCATCAAGCTCCTCCTGGGCGCGATCGAGAGTGCCGTGTCGTATAGGCAGCAGAGCCTCGCGCCGGAGTCGGGCGAACAGCGCGAACTGGATGTCATGGATTAGCGAGCCACGCTGAAGCGGATCGAGCTCGTCGATGCGCTCCGGTTCGAGGCGCGGCGCAAGCCGATGGATGGCGTAGAGGAAGAAGCGGTACGGGCAGCGCGCGTAAGTCTGAAGCGCTGTCGGGGAATAGCTGCGAACAGCGAGGGCGTGTCGGGCCATCGCGGCCCGTGCGGTGGCGGATCGGCTGACCAGCCCGTCGGAAGCGGTCCAGTTTTTGCCCCAGCGCTGATACCGGGCGCGGAGAGCGCGGGCGAGATGGGGGTTGGCGGTAATGAGGTAGCGGGCCGCGCCGGCATTGTGGCGGCGAGCGCCGGCCAGCTGATCCAGAATGGCGAGGTCATGCTCGGCGCTATCGATCGCATCCTTGGGATTGGGGGGCGCTGGCCAGCCGAGCCGGGTCGCAGTCGCGGTTTCGGCGCGCCGCGCGAGTTCGGTAAAATCGGGCAGCCGTCCTTCAGTCGCGCGCAAGGCTTCCAGCGCATAGAAGGACGGAACGCGCGGGCGTGGCTGGGCTTCCAGGTCTAGACGCGGGTAGGAAAAGCAGATCCGGCTTTCGGCCGCACCGACCGCCAGTACCAGCGCCAGCCGCTCGTTTTCGAGCCGGCTCTGATTCGTGGCAAGCCCGGCACTGATCCTACGCCGGAAGGAATCAAGCAAGATCGGCTCCTCGACGATTTTGCGCGGAAACATCCGCTCGGCGAGGCCGGGAACAAAGACGGTGTCGAAGCTCAGGCCGCGCGCCGCTTCGACCGGACTGACGAAGAGCTTGCCGTATCGCTGCGGAGGCGGCGGGACGGCTCTTTCCAGAAGCAATGGCCCGAGAACATCGATGACCTCGCTCAACTGGACCGGCCCGACCGGCGCCATCGGCGCCAGCTCGGCGAGTATTGAAAGCACCCGGTCGGGATGCCTGAGCGCCCGGGTGGCGAGGCTGCCAAGGTGATCGAGCCACTCACCCCAGTTCGCGGAGGGGGGCCAGCCATCCAGGATATCGATGATGGGCAGGGCGTAGGCCGTGAAAGCTGCCAGATCATCAAGCGTACGCATCACGGCCGCGGCCTCGGTCTCCTCCTCATCCGAAAGCTCCCCGAGACGGATGCGCAGTTCGTTGGCCAAGCCGTCGAGGCGCCGGCGCCAGCGATCGCGTGAACCGATGACCGCTGCCTCCACGAGGAGCTGTTCCCAATGCCGCGGAGCCCGGAGCTGGCCCGCGCTTACAGGGGGGTCGTCTGCCTTCGCGGGTCCCTCGCCAATTGTCTCGCCCGGGTATCGCTCGGTGTCTTGTGCGCTCTCCTCTTCCGTCACCGCCTCGGAGTCGGGTTTGACCCATCGATCGCCGCGCGGAACCGCCGGCGGCGGAGTGCCGTCAGCGCCAGCATCAGGGAGCTGCCCCAACGAGAGGTATTCGGCAAAACGGCGCGCCGAAAGCCCTTCCGCCGCGCATTTGAGCAAAGCATAGAAGGCGCGCCCGGCCGCATCCGGTCGGCGGGCCCCGCGCGCAAAATGAACCGGAATGCCGGCGCGGTCGAATGCCTCCTCGAGGTGCGCACGATATTCTTCGGGCGACCTCAGAAGGATCGCGATGCGGTCGAAGGGAACCCCCTCGCGCGCCCGCGACAGCACCCGGCGGGCGATCTCGACGCCTTCGCGACCCTCGCCAGGCGCAGAAAAGATCTCGACGCTTGCGGCGGGTTTGCCCACTGCCGCACTGCCGGCCTCCTTGAAGAGGAGGTGCTGGAGGCGGTTCAGACGGGCGTCGGGAACCGAGCGGGGGCGGAGGTCGAGATCCTCGACCGGCCAACGGAGCTCGTCGCGAAGACGGGCGAGTGTCCATTCATCGGCGGCGGGCACCGTCGCCAATATTTCGGGCGCTTGCGTCGCGAGAGCACGTACAAAGGCAAGTTCGGCTGCGTTGGCGACCGGCACGTCCAACATGAGAAGCGGCAGGCCCGAGAACCCGTGTGCGCCGGCATCCTCGGCCGCATGCGCCAGGACTCCAGGCCAGTCGATGAGGGCCATTTCCGCGAGCTCGGCCTCGTAGGCCGAGAGCAGCGGCGCAACATCGGGCGCAGCGGAGACAAGGGCTTCCGGCGGCAACTGTGCGAGGCGCAGCTCTGTAATCACCCCGGCGATCGCGCGCGGAAGCCCGGGTGTATCGCCGATAGGCCCGAACCGGCCGATCCGGCCTTCGCTCTTCAATCGATGGACGAGGCGGACGGTCATCGCCTCGGCGCCGATCGGGCTGAGGGGTACCATTCCCCGATCGGTCAATGCCGGTAGTGCGACGCTGGCCGCGAGTTGCGCCAGCGTCAGCCGATACCACCCGAATACCGCACCGTTCGTTTTGGCCATGCCGCGCGCTATCTCGTTTGCAGCGTCAAGGCTAGCCCCGAGGATTACCACCTTCTCGGCATTGCCTCTGGCTTGCAGCCAGGCACGAGCGTGCTCAATGCGGGAGCGGCTGGCAACTGCGGTGGCGACGGTGGTCGGCATCGCAGCGTCCTAGCCAGGGGTAATAGAAACGTAGGTTGGCATGATCTGTTTTCCTGATTGCGTCATCGGTTTTCCGACCCTAAACAGCGGCTCCAAACCTACACGGGCGTTGGCCGTTTGGCAGCAACCCGAGGATCGATGGTTACACGCTTCGCCGCGGTTACTGGCTTCAATTTTCCCGTCAATGGTGTGTAGAGCGAATCCTCGCCCGGCTCGATCGATACCGCCGACTAGAATTCAAGAGCTTTTGGCGCCGACGCCATCTCGTCAAGGAATTGACGAACGGCATGATGCCGGGTTGTCTCTGCCGGGTGATTGCTGCGGGGGCGATTTGTGCCTGCAACCAGCTGCGGTGGCATCAGGTTCGAATCGGCCCCGCATTCTCCCTTTAGACGTTAACCCGAAGAGATCATTGCTAGGTGAGGTAATCAAGAGACCATTCCTACAGTGGAGTGTCAGACGCCGCAGCAGTCGCAGCGGCTAGGGTGGCGGCGGACACAGTACGATGGCGGACTGCAGCGGGCGGCAAATCTCAAAGGTCGCGCCGAGAC
>JAFMSA010000037.1 GCA_017353855.1 Alphaproteobacteria bacterium | reverse complement strand
TATCGCGGCGGCAGCCGTCCCGAGCCGATCTATGTAATAGAGACGATCATCGACCGCGCTGCCCACGAACTCGGCATCGAGCCCGCCAGGCTGCGACGCCGCAGTACCATACCCGCCTCGGCGATGCCGTTCACTACGGTTCTGCAGCAAACTTACGACAGCGGTGATTTCGTCAAGAACCTCGATGATTGCCTGGCGCTCGCCGGCTACGACCATCTGAGCGAGCGCCGGGCCGGCGCCAAGAACCGCGGCAAGCTATTGGGGATAGGGGTCGCGACGGCGGTGGCTGCCTCCGGCGGCCGTGATTACGAGCATGCGGAAATCCGCTTCGATCCATCAGGCGGCGTCGTGCTGATGACCGGCAGTATGGATCACGGCCAAGGACACGGGACCACCTTCAAGCAGGTACTCTCGCAGAAGCTCGGCGTCGACGCGGATCTGATCCGCTACCGTTACGGCGACAGCGATCTCGTGACGATGGGCATCGGAACCTTTGGCTCGCGTTCGGCGCAGCTCGCGGGGTCGGCGATCGTCGTTGCTGCCGACCGGCTGATCGGCAAGGGGCGTAAGATCGCCGCGCATATGATGGAAGCGGACGTGCACGACGTCGTCTTTGACTACGGTAAATTCACGATCGCCGGCACGGACAGGTCGGTCGGCCTTGTCGAGGTGGCCAAGCACTCCTTCGATGCGGCCCATTTGCCCGGCGACATCGAGGCCGGTTTCTCGGAGCGGGCAAATTTCGGTCCGCCCGGCTGTGCGACTTTCCCCAGTGGAGCGCATTTGTGCGAAGTCGAAATCGACGAGGAGACCGGCGAGGTCAAGCTGACCCGCTATGTCGCGGTCGACGATGTCGGGCGCGTCCTCAATCCGCTCTTATGCGAGGGACAGATCCATGGCGGCATCGCCCAAGGAGCCGGTCAGGCCTTGATGGAGAATTTGCTCTACGACCAAGCGACTGGCCAGCTGCTGACCGGGTCTTTCCAGGATTACTGCATGCCGCGCGCCGACGATTTTTGCGCGTTTCAGCTCGCCAGCAACCCGACCCTGACGGAAAGGAACCCACTCGGCGTCAAAGGCGTGGGCGAAGCCGGCACGCTCTGCGCAATCCCGGCTGTTATGAATGCCGTCAATGACGCACTGGCGCAGATTGGCGCTCCCCTGATCGAAGCGCCGGCGACCTCGGAGAAACTCTGGCGTGCAATCCGCGCGGCATCCACCGCATGACCCGAGCCAGTGCTGCTTCCGGCCGAGCTTGTGCGCTGGGCCCTGCGCGACAGCCGCAGACCCGTCCCTCAGGCTGCGCCAGACGCGGTCCTGGGACCGCCTGCTCGGCAGGAGGACGCACAATCATGCTGCTCTGCCCCGCCCGCTCTTCCGCATGAAGGTCGGGCACTGCCCCGGCAACGCTCGGGCGCGTTTGCAGGCGGGCAAAGCAGGTCAGCTCGGTGGGCCGTTTGGGAACTGCGTGCCGCGTATTTCGTCGAATTCAGCACGCTCACGAGATAGGCGTGTGCCATCGTGATGTGATCGAGGAGCGTGTCGCGGCCGGCGAGCCGTCCGTTGGGACACGCAAAACGCTCTTCGAGCCATCGCTGCCGCCGGCAGCGCTCGCGACCGCCGGCCGGAAAGACGCGTCGATCGAGCGCATTGACTGCGATGGACGATTCGCAGCAGCCGCCCGGGCTCGGAAACCGTTTGAGAGGAGTGGCCCGTGATGCTGTTGCGTAATGCCTGGTATATCGGGGCCCGGGCGGACGAAGTCGGCGGCGAGCAGCTTCTCGGGCGCCGAATCTGCAACGGGCCCATCGTACTACTTTGCGACGGCACAGGCCGGGTTGCGGCATTGGCCGCCCGTTGCTGCCACCGGGCGGCACCGCTGCATATGGGCACGGTGATAGAGGAGGGCATCCAGTGCGGCTATTAGGGGCTCGTGATCAACGGAGCGGGCCTTTGTGTGCACATTCCCGGGGCAGGAGCGTATCCCCGCAGACGCTCGCGTGCGCAGCTATCCCGCAATCGAAAAAGACCGGATGGTGTAGGTCTGGATGGGCGATCCGACCCGGGCCGACACGGCCAGGATTGTCGACTTCTCCTATCGTAACGAACCCGGAAAATGGCCCGACAAGCATGACGTCTATCCGATCAAGGCCAATTACATGCTGATGATCGATAATTTGATGGCCCTGACGCATCTCGGCTATCTGCATGCCAAGACGGTAGGGGGTAATGCCGGCACACACATCGGGGCCGAAATGAAGAGGGAGCCGACAACGACCGGTATCAAGTCCACTCGCTGGATGAGGAATTCGTCCCCGCCTCCGACCTATGTGAAGGCGGCTGGATTTAAGGGCCGGGTAGACCGTTGGCAGGTATTCGAATTCATGGCCCCTCTTGCAGTGGACCGGCGCCGCCGACGCCGGCACCGGCGCCCATAATCACAGACGCGACGGCGGTTTCCAGTTTCGCCTGTTCCACGGCCTGACGCCGCAGACGGATACGAGCTGCTTTTATTTCTGGTCGGTCGCCAACGGTTATCGCCAGAACGAGCCGGAGGCGACGGAGCAGTTGTACCGCGAGATCGCCCCGACCTTTGTCGAGGACCGGGTCATGGTGGAAGCGCAGCAGGCACGGATGAGCGAATTTGGTGAGCCGGGCCTCGTGGACATCGCTTCGGATGCCACACGCATGCAGATGCGCCGGATCGTCGAGCCGCTGATCGCTGCCGAGCAGACCTCTGCCGCAGCGGAATAAACGCGTTCTAACCCCCTCCGGGCGGCTTTTCGAGGAGCCCGATGCAGCGGCTGCGCACCTGCTTTGCGATCGTGTCGCCAAGCAATTGCATCATCCAGGGGAGGTCGATCTCAATGCGCAAAGCGTCCTCGAGCACCGCGATCCGACCGGTAATCTTCTGCCACATCGCCGAGGCGCTGAAGGTCAGCGTGTCCTCATTCCAGCTGTAGTCGAGACCGCTGACATAAGCGCCGAGCTCCGGCCCCAGGCGGCCTATGCCGCTATCAAGCCGGCGCTTCGCCTCCTGCCGGCCGAGCTGGTGCGGAATCGAAACGATCAGCGGCTGAGACATCATGGCGCTCCTCAACTTATCGGACACGACTCACACCAAGCGAGGCCGATGGTTGAGCCGGCGAACGGGCGGCAGCAGTGGAACACGGTTCGGGTCGTGCGTGCGCATGAGCGAGAATGTGTCGCGCAAGCCCGTGGGTTTGAACCCGTCGGGATAAGCGGTGCGCCGAAGGCAGTCGCGCTTCCTGCACAATCTGCCCGGCGCAGCGGACTCCCCATCCCACGCCTCTGAAGGGCGTCCGAGCGGATCCTGTGTCGGGAACGCGGTCCGGCGTGGGCCGGCCTACGGATGCTGCAGGACCTGACAGAGCCGCGGAGAGTTTCATCACACCTCCCTCAGAACCCCTGGCTTTTAGCCATGGAGGTTCAGATGTGTTCGCTCCCCTCCCGTATGTCGAGGGGGCGGCGCGCGCGGCGAGGTTTGGCGCCGGACTTCAGTGAAGTCCTCGGGACCGACGGATTCAGCGATCTTTGACTGCTCTGCGATTGTCTGGTTTGTCGAATTCGCTATTCTTTTCAGATGCTTGTGACGCAGTTAACCAGCGGATTTGAAACGTTTGCCCCTGGGAATGCCCAGGGCTCCACGACGCTGAGGGCCGTGCTCGATCTGCTCAAACAACCGGCCGGCTCCATGGCCGAGCCAACGGTTTGCCGTCACTCACCCAAGCTAGCAGCCGTATGCCTTAATTCGGCGCCGCCGTGGTGTTGGATCGCAGCATGGCCTATGTCGGAAACATCGCCGAGATCACGCCCAGGCTGCAGCAGCTCGTCGCCGGCCGTCAGCCCGAGCGGACCAGCTGGCTCTTCATCCATCCCGCAACGCGGCTGCTACCCCGACGAGCATCGCGTCGCTGCCGGGACTGCCGACGACGGACAAGCCGATCGGCAAGCCGCCGATAGCAGCACCAGGAATGCTGACCTGCGGGACGCCGGTCAGTCCTCCGTGGCAGCACAGGCAAAGCAGCCGGTCACGCTGCCCGCCTGCGATCGACAGCGGCTCGCCGCGTTTGGGCGCCGGAAAGGGTGTCGTGGGCATGCACAGGATCGTCCCGGGCGGCAGCAGATAGCGCATCCGGCCGCACGCCTCCTGTCGCACGAGACCGGCCCATTGGCACTCGGCCTGCGAAATCATCGATCCCAGCAGCAGATTGCGCGCGACACTAAACGCCAAGCGCGGGTTATGGCACTCGATCCAGTCTTTGAAGGTAGCCCAGGCCTCCACAGGCTGTAATGTGCGCTGCGCCCGAGCCCACTGCGTCAGGCCCGCGGGCGCCATGATCTCTTCGCGCGCGTTTGCGACCAGTGCGCGCAGCCGCCCGACCATCGGCTGCAGCGCTTCGACCACCTCAGGGTCGGCAAACGCGAAAGCGTCGACGGCGACGATCAGCCGGGCCGGCATCGCCGTCGGAATGGTTTCGCCAAGCATGACACTCGCCACCCTCGCAAAGGTCTCCGCATCGTGTGCAAGCCAACCCGTGGTGTCCGAGCTCGGCGCCTGAGGCATCATCCCCGTAACAGGGAGCCGACCATGCGTCGGCCGAATGCCGTAGAGACCGCAGAAGCTCGCCGGCACCCTCACGGATCCGCCGGTATCGGTGCCGAGTGCGGTGTCGCACTGCCCCGCGGCAACGGCAGCCGCCGAGCCCGAAGAGGAACCGCCTGGCACCCGGTCCGGCGCCCGGCTGTTGAATGGCGTGCCGTAAAATGCGTTCTCGCCGACGATACCGAGCGATACCTCGTCGGTGATGGTCTTGCCGATCAATGTCGCCCCGGCATCGAGCAGCCGTTGTACCGCCCAGGCATGACGCATCGGGACCGGATTCGAGCGCGCCCAGTCGGGGTTGCCGCCGCCCGTCGGGTAACCCGCTACATCGAACAAATCCTTCGCCGCAAAGGTCAGACCCGCTAGCGGCCCGCCGGCGCGTCCTTCGATGTGGACGCGCGGCCCGGGGACAAAGGCCTTGATGTCGTCTGGCATGCGAACCTCGCCGCTGAGATCTGCCGTACTATGCTACGGTTCGCGGCATGCTGGTGCAGATTTACGAGGTTCAGACACCTGAGGAGGCCGTCGCGCTGGCAAGACTCGGCGTCGATCACATCGGCGTTCTCGTCGGCGAGGGCTCATTTGCGCGAGAGGTTTCCGCGGCCCGCGCGCGTGCCATATTTGGCGCACTGCCTGTTGAAACCAGACGTGTGGCGTTGTCGCTCGTGACGGACCCGGCGCAGCTTGCGCGCGTCATCGAGGAAGCCCGCCCCGATATCCTTCATATCGGAGCCGCCATCGAGCTCGTATCGCCAGCGCAGGTTCGATCGCTAAAAGCCGCATACCCCTGTACCGCGTTTATGCGGTCGATTCCGGTCGTTGACCGGGAGAGTGTCGGCTGGGCCAACGCCTATCGGGATATCGCCGACTTTTTGCTGCTCGACAGCCATGATCCTGGCGACCGCCAGATTGGCGGTCTCGGCCGTACCCATGACTGGAATATCAGCCGGCGCATTGTCGAGGAGGTCGGCGTTCCGGCGATTCTCGCCGGCGGGCTCGGCCCGGACAATGTCGCTGCAGCCATTGCGGCAGTGCACCCCGCGGGTGTCGACTCCAAAACGAGGACCGACCGACCTCACCGGCTCGGTAAGGACCTCGACAAGATCCGGCGCTTCGTCGCGGCCGCGAAACTTACCAGGTGAAAGCGGTAGCCCGCAGCTCTACGGCACCATTGTTCTGGATGACACCAAGGAGGCGAAACCGGCACTGCAAGCCGGGCGTGCAACCGGAGCGGCGATCATCATCCCCTTTGACGACGAATTCCGGATCGTAAATGATTGCCTTGCCGCTGTCTGCCGGGCGAGGCGGCAACAACCACGGCGAGTTTCCCTGCCGGGCCGCCGCGGGCAGTGGCGCGGCGATTGCCGCGGCCGCCGCGAGTGCTGCGACCGGCGCCAGACTACGCATTACAGCGCCTTCAGCATTGCCTCGGCGCTGGAGACGTCGAACTGCCCAGGTTGCTCGATGTTGAGCGCCTTGACGACGCCATTCTCGACCAGCATCGAGTACCGCTGCGAGCGGATGCCCATCCCTTCTTTGGTGCGGTCGAGTTCAAGACCGATGGCGCGCGTAAACTCGCCGCTGCCGTCGCCCAGCATGACGACCTTGCCATCCGCTTGGTGCTCCTTGCCCCAGGCGCCCATCACGAAGTGGTCGTTGGCCGCGACACAGGCGATCGTATCGACGCCCTTGGCATTGAGTTCGGCTGCGTGTGTGACGTAGCCCGGGAGGTGACGCTGCGAGCAGGTGCGCGTAAAGGCTCCCGGGAGCCCGAACAAGGCGATCTTTTTGCCGCCGAAGAATTCCTCCGTCGTAACCGCCTCCACACCCGTGGGCGTCACGTAGCGCAGTGTCGCCGAGGGCAGCCTGTCACCTACTTTGATCGCCATTGCCCTTCCTCCGTTCAGTCGATACGAAATACGGCTTTGCCGGGAACTCGCCGGTCGCGCAGCTGCGGAGCGACCTGGGCGAGATCACGCCAGCTTCGCTCGACGAGTTGCGGCTTCATTGACCCCTCGGCAATCAGCGAGACCAGCAATGTGAGGTCCGGTGCGAAGCGCTCTTCGGCTTCCGAGGTAAAATAAGAGAAGGCTTGAAGGCGCGCGTTCGGGTGCTCGGCGAGATCGCGAAAGCTGAGCGAGGTCGGCTCACCCGACGAGTTGCCAAAGATCACGATCGTGCCTTTCGGCTCGATACGTGCGACCGCGGCCGCGAGCGAGGCGCCGCCTGCGGATTCGAGGATCAGCGCGAAGAGGCCCTGCGCGTTGTCGATGCCCTCGACGACTTCGTCGACACCGCGCAGGTGACGGCCGCGCTCGGCACTCCCGACGACGGCCGTGACGCGGGCCCCGGAGCGGGCCGCGATTTGCGTGGCGAGGTGCCCGACGCCGCCGGCGGCGCCGGTGATCAGCACCCGCTTGCCGAGCAGTGGCGCGCCCAGCCGCAGTGTGCGCAATGCGGTGAGGCCGGCGACCGGCACTGCCGCCGCCTCCTCATAACGGACCGTGTCCGCCAACAGCGCCATACGATGCGCCGGCACGGCCACGCGTTGCGCCCAGCCGGCATTGTCGGCGAGCGCTACGACGCGGGCGCCGGGTTTCGGGCCGCTGCCATCGGCGGCCGCCTGCACAACCACGCCGCTAATGTCCTGGCCGGGCCGCCATCCCTCGGGCCGCATCTGAAACAGTCGCAATTCGCCGCGGTTCAGCGAAAAAGCCCGCACTTCGACCAGCCCCTCGTCGGGTGCCGCAAGCGGCTCGGGTATCTCGCGGATCTCGACCGGTGTAGCGGCGTGTGGGGTGTTGACGACGGCCAGCATCCAGATCCTCCCGGAATTGCCCTCATCCGCTCCGCGGGCCCCTGCCTCTCCCCCGCGGGAGTGGGTTCAGTTCAGCCGGAGATCGGTGATGTGCCTGGGGTCGGGCTTCAGCTCGCCGCGCTCGACCCGTTTGACGATTTCGGTCAGCACGGCATTGGTGGGCGCGGGGATTGCGACCTTCTCGCCCTCACGGACGACCAGGCCGTTCAGGAACTCGATCTCGGTGCGGCGGCCTTTGACCATGTCCTGGCCCATTGACGGCCGGTGCTCGCCGCCGCCACCGCCGACCTCGGACAGCCGATGGTCGTCGTAAGCCTTCCGGGCTTCGGTGTCGCCTTCGCCGGCGCGCGCGATCGTTTCAGGCGGCAGATGCATGATCTCTTCGAGCTCGTAGCCGAGCGCCTGACCGACACGGATCGCCTCGCTGCCGAGGCGGGCCGAGAAATACCGGATCGCGTCGTTGCGGATCATGTCCTTGCTGACCATGCCGGTGCAGGCCGAAAGCCCGTTGCCCATGACATTGGTGACGAGCTTGGACCAGCGTTCTCCCCACAGGTTCTCGGTCACCATCGCGCTGTCGGCGTAGCCGACCAATTTGCACACCTCTTTGGCCCGGTCGGTAATGCGTCCGTGCACCTCGCCGGTGCGGAACACCGTATGCCGTGATCCCGATTTGCCGGCGGCGCGGCGCACCTGACCCGGAGCGTGCAATTCGACGGTGATCGAGCTGGCAATGCAGCCCATCGTCTTGCCCCAGCCGACAATCCCGGCCACAGTTTCCTCGTTCATGCAGTTCTGCAGCGAGACAACGTACCCGCCAGGCGCCAGATATTGCTTGATCAGCGCGGTGGCCCAAGCGGTGTCGTAGGACTTCATGCAGACAAAGGCGATGTCGATCGGCGCTGCTTTGCTCAGCTGCTGCGCTTCGGTCAGGTGCAGCGCCTGTGGCTTGACCGTGAACGGCTCGACATCGCGCAGATGCGTGATACGCAGCCCCTCGCTGCGCATTGCCTCGACATGTTCCGGCCACGGGTCGATGAACGTCACGTTCTCGCCCGCCTGAACCATGTGCGCTCCGGCATAGCAGCCGACCGCCCCCGCGCCGACGATCGCTATCTTCTTCGCCATCACGTTTTCTCCCGTATCAGGTTGCGCCACGGCTCGCCGCGTGCTCCAGCCTGGATCCTAGTACGGCCGACACGTCGCCGTCATCTGTGCGTCGAGGGATTCTGCCCGGCGCGCTAAGCGCGGCTCGTCCGGCCGAGCCTCGGCGCCGCCGGCGGTGCGAGCCGGACCGCGCCGCAAATTAAGTCCTCATCCACTAGGGTGCCGTAACCCGGACTAGACGACCCTTGGACCAGAATGGCAGAGCCCGCGCCGCGCGGTCCCGGACTCATTGGAAACGGCCGAGAAACCCGCCACTCAACGGCACCCTGATGCGAGAGTAGATCGAACGGGTAACGCATCAGGTGGCAGTGCAGCGCGACGCAGCCCGGGCGCCGTGGACTCAGCGTGGTGAGATAGGCCTGCTCACGCTCGTTCAATCGCTTGGGCTCAAGCGGTCTCGATCAACGCCCGGGCCTGAGCCATGGAGGTCGGGTCGTTGGCGACGGCGAATACCCAGGCCTTTGCCCAATGCGCCATCGCAAAACCGCTTGCTGTCCGGCCTGCCTCCTCGAACAGGCCGATGACGTCGTCACAGACGAGATTGGACGCCGCACCGCCTCATCGTACGGCAGCTTGAGTAGCCGGTTATGGAAACCTCACCCGCCGCTGATCGTCGCTTCCGCGGCGGAATGCGCGAAAGGCGCGATCCGGGAGCTGCCGGGCGCGCGGCTGAGACCTGCCTTTGGCACGACACCAGGAGAACGACGCGTGAGGCAGACTGCCTAATAGCTGGAAATCTCGATCGAATTTTGATCCGGGTCGTCGAAGTACACCGATTGGATCGTGCCGAGCGCGCCCGCGCGCGGGCCCTCCATCCGCACGGCCACGCCGCAGCTCTCCAGGTGCGCCTTGACTTCGCCGATAGGCGCCTCGGTGACAAAGCAGATATGCGCCGGCATGCGTTTCTCGCCGCTCATCGCCGTCGCGCCGCCGGCGGCATCGAGATGGATCTTCTGCTGACCGAAATAGAGTGCCGCACGGCCTTCGCCCATGCTTTCGGTGTTCATGCCGAGCACGCGCCGGTAGAATTCCACGCTGCGGCCGATATCGGCGACTGTCAGATTGAGGTGGTCTATACGCTCGATCTTCATGGGGCGGCCTCGTCGGTTTTTGTGATCGACCGCAAAGCTTGCCACGAGGCGACGCGGCTGGCCAGACCGATCCGTCCTATCAAAGGCGAAGTCTTGCGGTAAGATCTCGCCCGCCAGTTGGAATTGGAATCGGAATTGGAGTTGGAGAGAGGATGATTGAACTCGAGCGGCCGGCGGACCTCGCGCAGTATGTCGGCAAGGAGATCGGCGTCAGCGACTGGTTCACGGTCGATCAGGCGATCATCGACAAGTTCGCGGAAGCAACCGGCGACCATCAATGGATCCATGTCGATGTCGAGCGGGCCAGGCGCGAAATGCCGGGCGGGAAGACGATCGCGCATGGATACCTGACATTGTCTCTGGTGCCGCGTCTCGGTCAGACGATCTATCGCGTCAAGCACCGATCGCGCGGCCTTAACTACGGGTCAAACCGGATACGCTTTACCGGCCAGGTGGCGGCCGGCTCGCGCATCCGGCTGCGCCAGAAGATCAAATCGGTCGAGCCGGTCGAGGGCGGCGTGCGCATCACCTCGGAGAACACGGTCGAAGTCGAGGGCGCCGCGCGGCCGGCGCTCGTCGCAGAGACGATCAGCATGCAATTCGATTGAGACGGAGGGCCGGGATGGCAGCGGTAATGGAGCGCCAGAGGATCGCGGTGCGGCCGACCGGTGCGGCGCTCGGCGCCGACATCGAAGGGATCGACCTCGCACGGGGACTCTCGCCCGATACGGTGGGGGCGATCAAGCAGGCATGGTCCGATCATCTTGTGCTGCGCTTCCGGGGTCAGCATCTCGATGACGACCAGCTGATGCGGTTCAGTGCCTGTTTCGGGGAGCTCGATTGGGCGCCGGTCATCGCCGCTTTGCGGGCGAAGGTCCCGGGCCAGGACCGCTTCGTCGAGCCGGCCGAGGAGGGGCGCCGATACATCTCGGTGATTTCCAATATCATCGAGAACGGCAGGGCGGTCGGCGCGCTCGGGGCCTACGAGTCGATCTGGCACACCGATATGTCCTACAACCCGCAGCCGCCTTCCGCGAGCGCGCTCTATGCCCTCGAAGTTCCGCCATCCGGCGGCGACACCGGTTTTGCCAATATGTATTTGGCTTACGAGACCCTGCCGGAGGCATTGCTCGGCCTCATCAGGGGCCGGCTCTGCCGTCACGACGCGACACACAACAGCGCCGGTGAGCTGCGCCGGGGATTCACCGAGGTGACCGATCCGCGCCGGACGCCGGGCGCGGATCACCCGATCATCCGCACCCATCCGGTCACCGGCCGCAAGGCGCTGTTTCTCGGGCGCCGCCGCAATGCGTGCATCCAGGGCCTCGAGCTCGAGGAGAGCGAGCGGCTTCTCGATGCGCTTTGGGCGCATGCGACCCGTCCGGAGCTCACCTGGTACCAGCAATGGCAGGTGGGCGATCTGGTTCTGTGGGACAATCGGTGCGTCCTGCATCGCCGCGACGAGTTCGATCCCGCCACGCGGCGGCTGATGCACCGTTCACAGATCAAGGGCGACCGGCCGTTTTAGGAGTGTGGACCGAAGCCGGGCTGTTCGTATTCCACGACGATCAGGCCGTCGCAGGCCGGCCGGTATCGCAGCACATAAAGCGTCGTGTTGCGGACCGGCGCGGGGGGACTTCCCGGCGGCAAGGCGTGCTTCATCAGTTGGCGGATCATCGCGCCATGCGTCGACACGCCGATCCGGTAAAAGGGCCGCGTGCCGGCAAAGCGGCGCAATGCCGCCAGCCCCCGCACCCGGGTTGCGATCCCGGTCTCGCCGCCCGGGAACGCGACGTCGCCGTCTGAGTACCAGCGTTCGGTCAAGCCCTCGCCGAAGCGCGTTTTCGCCTCCATCCACAGGAGCCCTTCGGCGGCGCCGACATCGGTCTCGCGCAACCCCCGCTCGGTGAACAGAGGGACCCGCGACGTCTCGGCTACCATTTCCGCCGTTGTCCGGGCGCGGGCCAGGTCGCTCGACACCACCACATCGAGGCGGTGCGCAAGCAGCTGCTCGGCCAATGCCCTCGCTTGCGCGAGGCCCGTCGCATTGAGCGGCGTGTCGCTATGCCCCTGCAACCGCCCCTCCCGGTTCCAGTCGGTCTCGCCGTGCCGAAAGAGGAAGAGAATGCGCTCGTCGTGGTTTTGTTCCATGGTAGCTTTCTCCATGAAGTAAGCGGCCGGCGGAGGCAAGTGAGATGAATGACGCGCCCGCGATTGCGCTGAACCCGGAAACTGTCCTTGGTGAAATGAAGAAAAACGGTGTGACGCACGTCGTCTGGCTGCCGGATAGTGAGACGAACTGGCTCTATCTGCTGATGCAGGCCGAGCCCAGCTTGCGGCTCGTGGGGGTCACCCGCGAGGGACACGCCTGCGCGATCGCCGCCGGACTGTCCGCAGGCGGCGCCAAGCCGCTGATCCTGATCCAAAATACCGGCATGATGGAATCGGGAGATTCACTGCGCGGCTGGCTGCTGGGTCTCAATATCCCGGTCGTGCTGATGGTCGGGTATCGCGGGTGGACACGGCACGGCGTCACGCAGGACAGTGCGGCGACGTATACCGAGCGCTTTCTGCTCGCGTTCGGGCTCAATTATTACCTCGTCGAAAGTGACGCAGACGCGCCGCGTATCACGGTCGCCTTCGACGAGGCCGAGCGCACGAAGCGGCCCGTTGTCGTCCTCGTCGGCGACGAATATCACGGCTTCAACCGGTAGAGGCGCACCTCGACATGATGCACACAGCCGACATGCTGAAGGCGTTCGCGCGCCATCGCGGAAACGCAATCGTCGTGCCCGGCCGGGGCGGCCGCCATTGGGTCGACCTGACGGCGCGGCCAGGCCTCGATGTGCCGCTCGGCGATCCGGCGATGGGCGGACATGCGTGCTTTGCGCTCGGATTGGCGCTCGCCAGACCCGAGAAGAAGGTGATCCTCTTCGACTCCGAAGGCGACCTCCTGATGGGCCTGGGCACGCTGGTTACGATTGCCGAGCAGAAGCCGGCCAATTTTTACCATTTTCTCATCGACAACGGGTGCTACGCGACGACCGGCGGACAGCCCGTCCCGAACGCCGATAAAGTGGCCTACGACGTGATAGCCCGCGGCGCCGGATATCCGCGTGCCTTTGCGTTTGGCGAACTCGACGAGTTCTCGGCCAACCTTGAGCAAATCTTGAGCGAACCGGGCCCGGTGTTCGTCGCGCTGAAAGTCGTCGCCGAGATCGAAAACGCGCCGATCGGCCGGCGGCGTCGCTGGCAGACGCGCACGCGCGATCAGGTGATCAGCGATCTGCGCAAGGAACTGCGCATCGGCGATTAGAGTGGCCGTTACGGCGCGGGCTGGCAGGGCTGAGCCTGGCGGGCAGGGACAGCGCCAGTATCAGGCTCACGACCGCAACGACCCCCGTAATGACGTACACCACATGGAGCGAGGCGCTCACGGCCTCGGTCAGCTGCGCAATTGCCGTCGGGCCGAGACTCTGGCGCCCCGCCGGCGTCATCAGTCGGTTAACGGCATCACCGGCCTCGGGCAGCTGTGAGAAGATGCCAAAATTCAATATCGCGCCAAAGACGGCAGCACCTACGGAATTACCGACAATCCGCATGAACATTGTCGACGACGTGGCGATCCCGCGCTCGTTCCAGCCAACACTCGCCTGCACCGAGACGATGAAGGCGGTGTTGCAGAACCCCATGCCCATCCCCAGCAGGAACGCCCCGGTACCGGCCCATAAGAGTGTACTCGCCGGCGTCAGCAGGATGAGGACGATGCTGCCGAGGACCAGGCTGACACCGCCAATCGAAGCCGCGAGGCGGTAGGAAGTGCGGATCATCAGGCGGCCCGCAACCATGCTGGCGAAGGCCCAGCTGACCGAGGACGCGGCAAGGACCACCCCTGCAGCCGTCGCGTCGCGGGCCATTGCTCCTTGCACATAGGTCGGCAGGAAACCCGAAATCGCCATCATCAATGCGCCATTGAAAAATCCAGCGAGACAGCCGACCGCGACGACCCGGCTGCGCCAGAGTTGTAGCGGCAGCATCGGCTCCGCGGCACGCCTCTCACGCGCCGCAAACCCCGCAAGAGCCGCTGCGCCCGCCAGGACGAGCGCCGCCAGGAAAACCCTGCTGGCGTTTCCGATCTGCACCAACGCCAGCATTGGCGCGCTGATAGCGAGCATCAGGAGCCCCGAGCCGAGATAGTCGATCCGATGGTGGCGCGCCTCGCGATGCTCACGCAAAAACAGGCCGAACATCACAAAAGTCGCAATGCCGATCGGAATATTGACCCAGAACACCAGTGACCAGCTGACGTGCTCGACGACAAAGGCGCCGAGCGTCGGACCGATAATCGCCGCGACACCGAACATGCCAGAGACGTAGCCTTGCATCCGCGCCCTCTCGACCGGGGCGTAGATGTCGCCGATGATCGTCGTGGCGATCGGCTGAATGGCGCCGGCGCCTACACCCTGCAGGGCACGGAACGACACCAACGGCACCATGCCCCAGGCGCAGCCGCTCAGCAGGGACCCGAGCAGGAATAT
>JAFMSA010000918.1 GCA_017353855.1 Alphaproteobacteria bacterium | reverse complement strand
CGCGCTTGGAGGACGAGATAGGAGATCTTCTCTTTGCCGTCGCCAATCTCGCGCGCAAACTCGATACCGATGCCGAAACGGCGCTGCGTCGTGCGAACGCGAAGTTCGAGCGCCGCTTTCGTCAAATCGAAACGCTCGCGCACGCGCGCGGAACCGGCACCGATCTCGAGGCGCTCGAGGCACTGTGGCAGGAGGTAAAGCGAAAAGAGGGTTAATGCAGGCGCTGACGATAGCGCAGCCGCCCGATATCCTCCTCGGATAGACGCACCGAGAGGTGAACGGCTTCGTGGTCGTCGCGCCGGCCGAGAACCTCGCCCCGGTTGTAGACCCACGCCAGCGTCTTGCCGTCAGCAAGCGGGATGTCGAGGCGCACGACGCGCGCCTGGCTCGCGAGCTGGCAGTCGATCAGCGCGAGCAATGCGCGACACCCCTCACCGGTCGCGGCCGAAAGAGCGACACTGCGAGAGTTGCGCAGCCGCTGGTTCGCGAGGCTCGCGCGCGCGGCCGGGTCGAGCAGGTCGACCTTGTTCATCACTTCGATAAGCCCGTCCTCGAGCGGGTCCCTGACGCCGAGGTCAGTCAGCACGTCCAGGACGTCATTGCGCTGAGCCTCGTTGTCCGGATGGTGAGCATCGCGCACATGCACGACGATGTCGGCTTCGATAACCTCCTCGAGGGTGGCCCGGAAGGCGGCGACGAGATGGGTCGGCAGTTCCGAGATGAAACCGACGGTGTCCGACAGGATCGCCTGCCGGCCCGATGGCAGCTCAAGCTGCCGCATCGTCGGGTCGAGGGTCGCGAACAGCATGTCCCCGGCGACCACCGAGGATCGCGTCAGACGATTGAACAGCGTCGATTTTCCGGCATTGGTATAGCCGACCAGCGCCACGACGGGGTAAGGCACGCGGCGCCGCGCCTCGCGATGCAACGAGCGGGTTCGCCTGATTGCGTCGAGCTCGCGTTTCAATCGGGCAATCCGTTCGCCGATCAGTCGACGGTCGATTTCGAGCTGGCTCTCGCCGGGGCCACCAAGAAAGCCAAACCCGCCGCGTTGACGTTCAAGATGGGTCCATGATCGCACGAGCCGTGAGCGTTGATAGGAGAGCGCCGCCAGCTCCACCTGCAGACGACCCTCATGCGTGCGTGCGCGGGCGCCGAAGATTTCGAGGATCAGACCGGTCCGGTCGATGACTTTTGCTTGCCAGCGCCTCTCGAGGTTGCGCTGCTGCACCGGGCTCAGCGCGGCGTCGATGACGACGAGCTCGATCCCGTTTGTGCGGATCATCTCGCCGAGATTGTCCACCGTGCCGCTGCCGAGCAGCGAGTTCGGACGCGGGCGTGTGATGCGCGCGATTTCGGCACACACGACATCAAGTCGAATTGCCCTGGCAAGTCCGACCGCTTCTTCAAGCCGGGCCTCCACCGATCGGCCGTGGCTTCCCGGGGAGCGCAATCCCGCTGTCTTTGTCACCGGGTGCACGACCAGCGCCCGGCCGGTCGCCCCGCCGTCGCCCAACGCCGCGCCGTCAGCCCGGTTCAGGATTCGGCCGTCTCCTTATTTGGCTCAAATAGTTGGATGGGCTGTCCCGGCATCACGGTCGAAAT
>JAFMSA010000359.1 GCA_017353855.1 Alphaproteobacteria bacterium | reverse complement strand
TATATCTGGTCGCCCGCTTCGAGCTTTCTTGTTGGCGCGGCGCAACCGGAGATGCCCGGAGAAAAGCGGCTCGGCGCTGTGGTCTATGAGCTCGACGACGCAACATTGACAGCTCGGATCACCGAAGTGCCCGGTCTGACGCAACATTGGGCTCGATGAGTGATCGAACGTATCCCATTATTCACACAATCACAACTGCATACAACAATCACAAGACTCATCACAACGAACTTACTTTGACATCTCAGAGCAACGTAACATCTAACCGCAGCGGCGGTTCGCCAAAACCGGTACCGAAAGGGGTGCCGCATGGGACCGAAATAGCCTGTCGGTTTCACCCGAAATTGCCAGCCGGTTTGAATCGGGACAGCCTGTCGGACGGCCTGATAATCTACCTCGATTCCAAGAACTTCCCGGCTCGCTCCTCGCCATCATGCGCCCGTGGGGTGGTGAGATCGAAGGCCAAGCCGCCCATCGCGATCACCTACAGGCGCTGCGCCTCCTGCAACTCCTTCAGTGCGCAACAGCGTGCTGCGTCCCCGGCGTGGGGGTGGACCGCATCAATGCGGCGTGAATGGGCGAGGTGCGATGACCTTGGCCGCACCGTGAGCCTCGCCCCCTGACCCTGTTTACGTGAAGACGCCGAGCACCCCATAGCCGGCGCGATCGTCAATGTGGTGAGCTACCCGTTCCTGCCGTGAGCAAGGCTGGTCCGCGGTCGAAACCCGGCAGTAGAGGGCGGCACGCTGTCCCAGTTGAACCGGCGAGGATAAAGCCCGCGCACCTCAGACTTGGATCGACATCGATACCCCCCTTGGCCATGACGGCCGCCTGCTGGCGAGCAGGCGGTACCAATGCCCCAATGCCAATACCGAACCGGCGCGCGATCGCCGCCGGCCAGAGCTTCTCCTCGTCGCGCAGACGCAAGACTTCACTTCAGGCTGCATCGATCGACAGTTTGCAGCCCCTGTAGACACCCCGCGCCTTGGCGGCGCTGATGCCCTCGAGCTGGCGTTCGCGGCGCAGATTGTCGAGAAACGCCTTGCCGGTCGCCGTGCTCGTCTTGACCGGCTGCTTGGTCGCCGTCAGCGCGAACGCCGCGTGGCCTGGAGTCCGTGCCCGAGGTCCTGGAGATCCGTCAGCGAGCGCGCCGGGCGGTCGATGCGGCTGAGGACGAGACTGTCGCCGGGCGCGCATGGTGTCGAGCAGCACTTGGCCTTGGGGCGCGCGCCGCTCGTCTTCGTCCGGATCGAGCCTCGATGCTCGGCGTAACCAGCCGCGGCTCCGGCCCGAGTCTCGCCGGCCCTCTCACCTCATATGCTGCGCGAGGTGCTTGTTCATTTCAAACATCGTCACCTTGTCCTTACCAAAGACCTTGCGGAGCTTGTCGTCGGCAAGTATCTCGCGGCGGTTCTCCGGGTTCTGCAGGTTATGCGAGCGGATGTAATCCCAGATCTTGCTCACTGCTTGCCCGCGGGACAGGGGACGCGATCCGATCACCGCACCCAGCTCCTCGGACGGCTGTAGCGGCTTTTGGAGGGCACTCACACTACCTCCGCGGGCCTTCTTGCTACTAGTTTTGCTCTGCATCGATTTCCTCCAGGTACTGTTTCGCGCTCGCAACGCCGCGGTTGTCAACGTGCGACCCAAGCACTGAGCGGGCCAAACCGCGTGTTTGACGCGGGCAACAACTGTGGCGAGCCTTTACCCTTACGAGAAGATCAGTCAAGTCTGGCGACGCTTCAGTCCGTCGATGGTGCCCCACTATAGGGCCCAGTTGGTGATATCGATCGACATTGCCGGGGCATCCCATCACCTGTTGCGGCGTCGCCGCCAAAGGCAATCCCGTCCATCTCCGTCGAAGCGATACCGGCGCGGGCGACTTCGCGACCAAACGATCGAGCGCCCCAAACCGAGTTACCCTTCCGACGCGGCATCCGGGATGGGGGACTACGGCGCGCATGTTCGCGCGCGAGCGCCAGGTGGTGATAGCCGATGTGCTGGAGCGCGAAGCCCGGCAGCTGGCCGGCGTCTCTTCGCGATTCGAGCCACTTTATATGACCAAGAGGAGAGCTGGGCCACCGTTGTTGCCGCTACAACGGCAAACTCGATGTGCTGGTCAGCAATGCCGGCATCTCCGGTAGCGCCGAATAGGCTTGTAACAGCACCAAAGCGTGTCATCGGATCACGCCGGTCAACGCGACCAGCACGTTCTTCGGCATCAAGCACGCGGTTCCGGCTATGGACGCCAACGGCGGCGGGTCAATCGTCAACTCAGATAGCCTATAATGCCTTAAGAGCGACGCGTTACGGTGTCAGCACGCTATGCAACGCGACACGCGCCGATAGCAGCTGGTCGCGAGGTCTTAGCGACCCGCCCGTCGTGGGCTCTCCTTTGCCTAGTGCGGCTTCGGCCGCTGCGAATTCACGCAATGGGAGCAGGAATTTGGGTCATATGGCTGGTCAACATCCCGGGCCTCTCTTTTCTCAGCGCTGCGGCTCGACGACGACGGTGCCGATCTTTCCGCCGGCCTCGACGGTCTTGTGTGCCGCCGCGGTTTCGTAGAGCGAGAAGCACGCAGCCACCGATAGAATGCGTCCCGGGGTTGCGGTCCAGGCGGCGATGTCGGTCTGCGCCCGCTTCCGGTCGGGATGCGGCACTCCGGCTAGCGACATCGCGTAGACGGCAAGGTTCTTTTGCATCACCTCGCGCACCGGCAGCTTCGGCTCGCGGTCGCCGTTGCTGGCGTAAATCATGATGCTGCCATTGACCCTGAGGCAGCGCAGCGTCGCGGCGAGGTTGCCGCCGAAATCGACCTCGGCGACGTGATCGACCCCGGCCCCGTTGGTAATGTCGAGGATGCGCGCGGCGACGTCCTCGGTGCGGTAGTTGATGACATAAGCGGCGCCGCCCGCAAGCGCCCGCGCAGCCTTCTCGGCGGAGCTGACTGTGGCGATGACCGTCGCCCCGGCCCAGCTGGCGAGCTGCACCGCATAGTGCCCGACCGCCCCGGCGCCGCCCGTAACCAGCAGTGTCTTGCCCTGCACCGGCCCCGCGACAAAGACCGCGCGATGCGCGGTCATCGCCGGCACTCCGAGGGTCGCGCCTTCGGCGAACGACACGTGATCGGCGAGATCAGTCACCAGATCGACGGCAAGCGCGATGTACTCCGCGGCGGTTCCCATCCAGCGGCCGTTGCGCTGGCCGTTGTAGAGCCATACCCGCTTGCCGAGCCACCTGTTGTCCACGCCGGGACCGACCTGGTCGACGACCCCGGCGCCGTCGCTGTTAGCGACAACGCGCGGGTATTCCATCGCCGGCGGCCCGCGGCGCCGGTAGGTGTCCGATGGGTTGACGCCGGACGCCTCTAGCTTCACCCGCACCTCACCGTGCCCGGCTTCCGGGGTCGGGAGTTCGCCGCAGACCAAAACGTCATCCGCCGCTCCCTGCTGGTCGTACCAAACCGCTCGCACCGTCGCCTCCCTGAAGGTTGGTGAGCCTGGTGAGCCTTTACACGACCTTTTGGAATTTCTGCAGGCCGCGGATACGTGCCGGGTGGGGTGTGTCGGGGAAAGATTTGCAACCGCCCGGTCCATGACACTTCGCCGACATAAACATCGCCGCGGGAATCACCGCAAGCCTATGTGGCGTGAGGAACCTGCGGACTCGGTTGCCACCGGCGTATCGCCAGAGCGGTCCATCAGCTTGCCGGGCCCGGGTTGGGGATGCGCGGCTGACCGCGGCGAGTCGCGGGAGCGATCTCACCGACATAGAAGATCGGCCTGTGCCGTAGGGCATGCGGATCCCGCAGGGACGATGTAAGCTCCGCCATTGCGTTCCGAACCTGCCGGTGCCGTCGAACACTGGCACAGATGGTCCTCGCGGTCAGCGACATAGACCCAGCCATCGGCGTCGCAGCAGATATTGTGGACGATATTGAAATCGCCCCTCGCCGGTGGCGGCGCTCGGCGATCTGAACAGTTCTTTCCGGGCACCCGAATTCGAGCACCTTGCCGTCGAGCGTGACCTTGGGGACGAAACGACCGCCATCGTCGATCAGAAACATTGTGTCGTCGGGGGCCATGTGAACGCCATCTGCTCGCGGGTACTGCCCTTCACCCCACAAGCGCGGGAAGTTGCCCTCGCGAATCGATCACCATCATCGCATGCTCGCCGCGGTTGAAGAAGTGGACGTTGCCTCTTTGCTGTCGACCCCGACCCCCGCCGACCTGCTTGAACGACCATCAGTTGGGCAGCTGCGCCCAACCGGTGTTGACGCGAATTTGAAGTCGCTGCTTGCGCCAATCGTCGAAGCACTCTCTCTAGTGCTAGCTTTCCGGCGTCAGGCTCCGTCACTATAGAGCGAGAACCGGGGAGGGACGCATGCGACTCAACGGCAAAGTCGCGATCGTTACAGGCGGCGCACATGGGATGGGCGAGGCCGAGGCGAGGCTTTTCGCCAACGAGGGCGCTGAGGTCGTAGTCGCCGATATTCTGGGCGATCAGGCCGAAGCGGTCGCCGCCTCGATCCGCGCGGCAAATGGCTCCGCCATCGCAGCGACGATCGACGTTACCCGCGAACCCGGATGGCGTGCGCTGATCGGCAAAACGCTGGAGACCTTTGGCCGGCTCGACATACTGGTAAACAATGCCGGAATTTCCGGCAGCGCGGTCGGCGACCCCGACGCCGTCGACGGCTGGGACCGGATCATCGCGGTGAACCAGACCAGCGTGTTCCTCGGAACTAAGCTGGCGGCCGAACAGATGGCGAAAACCGGCGGCGGCTCGATCGTCAACATCAGCTCGATCATGGGTTTTGTCGGCGGCCCGAGCGGCCATCCGGCGTACAGCGCCTCGAAGGGCGCAGTCCGGATCTATACCAAATCAGCGGCCGTGCGGTATGGGCCGCTCGGCATCCGAGTTAATTCGGTGCATCCCGGGTATATGCCGCCGATGCTCAACGCGACCAACGCCAGCGAGCGCGCGGACAAGATCGCCCTGACCCCGCTGCGCCGCCTTGGCGAGCCCATCGAAGTTGCATACGGCGTTTTATTCCTGGCGTCCGACGAGGCGTCGTTCGTTACCGGGGCCGAACTGGTGATCGACGGCGGCTATATTGCTCAATAGGCCCCGGCCAGATGCTGCGC
>JAFMSA010000358.1 GCA_017353855.1 Alphaproteobacteria bacterium | reverse complement strand
CGGCGCGGAACCCGCCGGCGGCGCTCATCTTGATAGCTTGCGCGCTTTGCGCCGCCGAGGCGTAGCCGGGCGGGTTCATGAATTGCGGCGCGACAATCCCCGAGGTGCGGCTGTAGCCGAGAATCTGGTCGGCGCGCCGCCACCCCTCCTGGCGGGTCTCTCCCACTCCGATCAGCGCCATGTAGGCGAGCTTATCGAGATCAGCCGGCTGGCCGGTTTCGGCGGCGGTCGCTCGATAGGCTTCGTAGATCGCCGGGGTACGCACCCAGCCGGTGTTGAGGACGCCAATCGTAATGCCACGGGCGGCCGCTTCCGAGGCGCTGCCGGGGCTGCCGACGGGCATCCAGACCGGCGGGTGCGGCTGCTGCCAGGATCGCGGCCAGACATTGACCTGGCGGTAATGGAAATGCGTGCCCTCCCAGTTGAACGGGCCCTCATGGCTCGTCATCGCCTTCAGGATCAGATCGTGAGCCTCCCAGAAGCGCTCCACCAGATCGGCCGGGTTGCTGTTGGCCGGCGGAACCTCGAAGGGCACGCCTTTGACAAAGCCCATCTCGACGCGTCCGCGCGAGATGACATCGATCATTGCATATTCCTCGGCGACGCGGATCGGGTCGTTGCGGTTGCCGATCGGCATGCCGAGCGCCAGCAGGCGGACCTTCTTCGTTTCCCGCGCGAGGATCGCCATTGGGATCGTGCAGACCGAGTCGGCACAGGTCGCGGTAGCATGGTGCTCGTTGACCATGATGTTAATGCCGAGCTCGTCGCACAGCGCCCATTCGTCGAGATAACGGTGATAGAGGTCGGCGCCGAGCCTGGGATCGTAGAGCCGGCTCGGGATGATGACGCGATACGATTCGCCGAGCTGCGGCCAAGCCGGGTAATACGCCATCTCGCTGAAATGCCATACCTTCATCACAGCACCTCCGCGGACGCGAAACGCTCGATAGCGGCAGCGACCTCGTCGCGTCGTTCGAGCTGAGGGTAATGTGCGGCCGCGCCGATCAGCTCGAAACGGGCATTGGGGAGGGAACGGGAGAGCTTCTCGCCGTAATCACGCGGAACGATGCCGTCATTTTCGCCCCACAGCACCAATGCCGGGATCCTTACCCTGTGCAGCCACTGACGCAGGCCGGGGTTGTGCATATAGGGCCGCCAGCCATACAGCGCCGTCGCCGCCCGGTCACGGGCGATTGCCGTCAGCTCATCGTCGGCAAGCTCGCCGTAATCCGGTGCGGCGCGCTCGGGATCGAAGAACGTCCGCCGGATAAGCTCCTCGCCGGGAAGCGCATAGATGTCGGCGATCTCGCGCTCTTCGCGGTCGCCGAACTTGATACCGACCGGGTCGATCAGCGTGAGCCGCTCAATCCGCTCGAGGCAGCGCACACACATCTCGAGCGCGATCCATCCGCCAAGAGACGAACCGATCAGCATCACCTTGCGGAGATCCTGCTGCTCGAGCAGATCGAGATAGAGATAAGCGAGGTCGTCCACTCTACGGAAGCTATCGGGCCGCTCGGACCCGCCAAACCCCGGATGCCGGGGCACGACGACCCGCCAGCGCCGCGCCAGCCTTTCGAAGAAATCCCGGTGTTGCTCGAAGTAGTCGCCGCCATGAAGAAACAGCAGCGCCGGGCCCTCTCCCGCCGTCAGCACCTCGAGCGAAATCTTGCCGATCTTGATACGCTCCATCGCGTCTCCTCCGATCATTGAACCTAATCACGCCGCCCTCCGGCGCGTTCGGCGAGACCCATTCACATGATGCGGCATTTTGTCCTAATCTGTGGCTGGTCGGCGGCATCCCGACGACGGGCGGCCGCGCGGCGGATTGCGAGGCTCCCATGAACGTCGAGGCGATTTTGCGCACCAAAGGGCCGGCAGTCGCGACCATTGGACCGAACGAGACGATCAGCACCGCCGTTGGGGAGCTTATTTCCCGCAACATCGGGGCGCTCGTTGTCAGCGAGGACGGCGAGAGGGTCGACGGGATCATCTCCGAGCGCGACATCGTGCACGCGCTTGCCGATCGCGGCGCCGACCTGTTGTCGCTGAAAGTCTGTGCGGTGATGACGCGACGCGTGGTGACCTGTGATCCGGCCGACAGTGTCGACAGGCTGATGGCCGAAATGACCAACCGCCGCATTCGCCACTTCCCGGTAGTGCGGAACAGTCGGCTGTGCGGCATCGTCAGCATCGGCGATGTCGTCAAGAACCGGCTTGACGAGGCCGAATACGAGGCGCACTCGCTGCGCTCGTTTATCGCCGGTGCGTGACCGGGCCGGGTGCGCCTTCTTTTTCTACACGTTGATGGACCGGAGCGTGCTGCCGGAAACGCTCGGCCGGCGGGTTTGGCCTAGCGAGCTGCGGCCGCGCGACCGCGTGGACATCGGCGGTGCGGCCGACCCGGTCGTAATACCTCAGTGCGTCGCATCGCTCCGAGGGGTTATCCTCGCCACGGTAACTGCCGCCGAGCGCGATCGCCTCTGCGCTTATGAGGGTACCGAATACGAGTTGGCGCGCGTGCTGGCGAGACAGCCGAACCGGCGATGCACCCCGGTATTTTTCTTCAAACCCAAACCCGGCATCTTCTCAATTTCGAGCAGGGGGTGGACGTTCGCGGAATGGCGCCTGCATCACAAACTGTTCGAAATGAGATCATTCGCGGCGGCTCCCGGTGCGCCGGCAGCTCGGCGGATTTAAGTAAGTTCGCCCCGCCACGAGAGATACAGCCCGGCGCCCCGGCTCTCTGCCGAAAGCGCGACGAGCCGATTGAGAGGGTTGCGACGGCATCGGCCACCGGACACGATGAGGCATGAACCGTCTGCTTCAAGACCTGCGCATCGTCGAGATTTCGGCCTTTGTCGCGGCCCCGCTAGGTGGAATGACGATGGCGCAGATGGGCGCCGAGGTCATCCGCATCGATCCGATCGGCGGCGGCATCGACTGTGAGCGATGGCCGGTGACGCGCCAGGGCGCCAGTCTCTACTGGGCGGGTCTGAACAAAGCAAAACGCTCGCTGGCGCTTGCGCTCGACAAGCCGGAGGGGCGGGACATCGCGCGGGCGATCATCACCGCTCCGGGTCCGGGCGCCGGAATTTTTCTAACCAATCTACCCCCATCGCGCGGCCTCGGCTTTGCCGCCCTGCAAGCCGTGCGTGGAGACCTGATTATGTTGCGGCTCGTTGGAAATCGCGACGGGTCGGCGGCCGTCGACTACACTGTAAATGCGGCAAGCGGCTTTCCGCTGGTAACGGGGCGCGGCGGCGACCCGACCAACCACGTCCTCCCGGCTTGGGATATTGCCGCGGGGCTTTACCTCGCAACCGGGCTTTTGGCGGCGGAACGGCATCGCTCACGCACGGGCCAGGGTCAGGAGGTGGTCGCGGCGTTATCCGATGTGATGCTCGCGACGGTGGGCAATCTCGGCTACATCGGCGATGTCCAGATCAACGGCAGCGCGCGCCCGGCGATCGGCAACGATCTCTACGGCAGCTTCGGGCGGGACTTCGCCACGGCCGACGGCCGCCGGATTATGGTCATCGCGCTGACGCGGCGGCAATGGCGCGCGATCGGCGAGGCCACGGGTCTCGCCGATCGGCTGGCCATGATCGGGCCGATGATGAGTGTCGATCTCGACACCGAGGCGGGGCGCTATGAAGCGCGGGACGCAATCGGTGCGTTGCTGGCGCGATGGTGCGGGAGCCGCAACCTCGACGAGATACGGCAGGCTTTCGCCGGGAGCGGGGTTCTGTGGAGCCATTTCCAGGATTTCGCCGAACTGGTGGAGCGCGACCCACGCTGCTCAGCGGCCAATCCGTTGTTCACGGCCGCCGATCAGCCGGGTATCGGGCGCTACCTCATCCCGGGTCTGCCGCTCGATTTCTCGGCCGAGGCACGCCTACCGCCACGACCGGCACCGGTGCTCGGGGAGCATACCGATATCGTGCTCTGCGAAGTACTGGGTCTATCATCGGCGGAGATCGGCCGACTGCACGACGCGCGCATCGTCGCCGGCCCGAACAGCCGCTGACACGCTTCAACACCCGCCGTCCCGCGCTCGTAGCTCTTGCAGCAGCCGACGCACCCGTCGTGCCGTGCGCAGCTTAGCTGCGATGTCAGGCGCGAGCCTCAGATCGCCGCGCGCGTCGAGCCAGCCCGCCTCGACGTCAGGCGGCAACTCGCGCATGGCCTCGGCGAAAGCCGTAAAGATCTCTTCGACCTCGCGCGCTCCGAGCCGCCTTTCCGTGGCCACTCCCGCCGCCCTCCCCGGTTGTCCGAGGCTGAGTCTATTACAGCGCTTCCCACTCACCAACGTTGAGGGGCGCCTGCAGTGAAAATCGGCGCGAAACCCGCTTCTTTCGTCAAAGCGATTTGATCCTCGATCACAGGCGGCCGGCTTTGCCGGAGTGCCACAGTTTAGGCAATCGATCTCTGGCGCCGTGCGCTCGCCTTTCGCCGTTCGCCGTTTATCGGTGAAATCGGGGCCAGCGGCTGACCCGAGTGCGCCGCGCGAGCCTCTGGTTCGAACCATGGGATAAGCGGCGCGCCAAAGGCGATTGCCTATTACTTGCCAGCAAAGCTCCCGGTCAGTTCGCCTCCCTCACAATACCCTGGCTTCAGATTCCATGGGGAGGTTCAGGTCAGAACAGCACGAGCTGGTCGCCTTTTTGCGGCGGCACCCGAAACGCGGTCGTGTTTAGCGGCTGCGTGGAGCGCGGGCTGAAACCGAGCCTGCGGCAAGTGCGGTCGAATCGCATCCGCAGCATATCCGCATAAGGGCCGGTGCCGGTCATTCGCGCCGACCAGGCGGAATCATAAAGCCTGCCGCCATGGGTTTGGGCGACCAGCGAAAGCACGTGGCCCGCCTTGTCCGGGAAATGCTCTTCGAGCCATTCCCTGAACAATCCCTTTAATTCGAGCGGCAGGCGCAATAGCGTGTACCCGGCCGAAGTGGCGCCGGCCTCGCGCGCTCGTTCGAGAATCTGCTCCATCTCGCTGTCGTTGAGGGCCGGTATCATAGGTGCGCTCAAAACGCCGGTAGGGACCCCGGCGGCCGACAATGCCGCGATCGTCTCGAGACGCCGCTCGGGAGTGGCCGAACGCGGTTCCATCCGACGGGCCAGCTGCCGCTCCAGGGTCGTTACCGAGATCGTC